>DLVS01000206.1 GCA_003445095.1 Verrucomicrobiales bacterium | reverse complement strand
TCGGCGAAGAAAAGGGACGCGCTCTTCGATGCCATGCGACTCGACAAGAAGGTCAGTGCGGGAGAGGTGAAGTTTGTGTTGACCAAACTTATTGGCGACGCCGTGGCCGGGCAGCGAGTCGCCGATTCGGATATTCAGGCGACGCTGAACCTCCTGGCGGCGTGATCGTGGATGGTGAATCTGGAGGGAGTCGTTCAACTCCAGGCTCCTCGAGGAATTAGAACTACTGCGGAGGAAGACTGGGGAGGGGCCGGCCTCCCGGAAGTTTCTGGACTGGCGTCGTGGGAGCGCCGGGCTGATCAGGCGCCGCGCGTACAAACCGAACGTCTCCGGTCTTCGGATCGTAGGCGAGTTGGGTTCCCCGCGGGGCCGGAGGGATCGACCCCAGATAGTGTTGTTGCACCAGTTCGTTGAGATCGCGCGGATAACGATCCTCCATGGCGTTAAATTTCTGGATTGCTTGAGTGACCTCAGCCAATGAAGTGACCTTGATAGCGGTCTGCTTTGCCCGTCCCTGAGCACCGAGGTAGTCCAAAGGTGCAGTGACGACACCGACTCCGCCCGCACCGGAATCCTCCTTTTTGTCTTTGGCGGTTGGCTTCTTTCCGCATCCGGCAAGGAGGCTCAAGGCAACGACGGCAACCAAGATCTTCATGCGGGGGACGCTAGCTCCGGCGGCGGCGGTTTGCCAGAGTCGCGGCGAGGATGAGTTGGTTCTACCGCCACGTGGTTCGCCCAGTGCTTTTCACCCAGGAGTCTGAATCGGCGCACAACCGAACGTTGGCCGCGCTGGCCTTAGCCAGCCGTAGCCGGTCCGTGGGGCGCTGCGTGGCGGCGTTTGCGCGCGTACCGAATCTTCCGGTCCAAACGATGGGGTTGCGATTCCCGAATCCAGTTGGGCTAGCTGCTGGAATGGACAAGCGCGCGGTGGCGTTGCCGATGTGGCGGGCGTTAGGATTTGGGTTCAGTGAGCTCGGCGGGGTAACCTGGCACGCTCAACCGGGAAACCCAGCGCCGCGGATGTTCCGAGTGATTCAGGAAGAAGCATTGATCAACCGGATGGGGTTTAACAACAGCGGGGCCGCGGCCATGGTGGTTCAGTTGCAGGACTGGCGCCGGCGAGGGGATTGGCCGGATCACCCGGTGGGGATCAATCTGGGGAAATCCAAGGTTACTCCGCTGGCCGAGGCAGCCACCGATTACGGGCTTTCCTTAGAGGCGTTGTGGCCTTTGGGGGACTTTTTTGTCGTGAACGTGAGCTCGCCGAACACTCCTAACTTGCGCCAGTTGCAGGATCGGACTGCGCTCGACGATATCCTAGCGGCGCTCCAAGAACGAAATTGTCGGGCGGGCATCCCCAAGCCGCTGCTCGTCAAAGTAGCGCCGGACCTGAGTTTCGAGGCACTTGACGAGATCGTGGAGGTGGCGTTGCGGCGAAATCTGGCGGGAATTGTCGCCACCAATACGACGATCACGCGGCCGAAATCGAACAACCCGCGGACGATGAAGTTGTATGAAGAAACCGGGGGGTTGAGCGGCCGACCTTTAAGAGAGCGAAGCACCGAAGTTGTGCGCCATCTCTACCGCCAATCCCAGGGCAAGCTGGTCCTAGTGGGAGTCGGCGGTGTGGCGAGCGCGGCGGACGCATGGGAGAAGGTCACTGCGGGAGCGAGTTTGGTGCAGATATATTCCGGGTTGGTGTTCCAAGGGCCGTTTTTGGTTCGAGAAATTGTTCGCGGACTTCGCGAGCGGCTGGCGGGAGCGCCCTGGGAAGACGCAGTTGGAAGCGAGGCGCGGCAATAGAGCTCTCAACACTGCTCGCGCCGGTTTCAAGGCTGACTCGCTGCCCGGTACATTCGCTTGGGGAATTGACGAGCCGCAGAATCTTGGAGGTCAACATAACCCCCCGGGCTTTGGGCGATCCCAGTGGCGATCGGCAGCCAGTCGACAAAATTGTCGGTGCCTTGCAATTGATAGCTGACCCCAGGTTCACCGAGAATCCGGACGACAAATGCTCCAGTGTTGAGCATCCCGACGGGTTCGAGCGTTGGCGGAATGCTGGTCAATGGTTCCACCGTCACTCGGTAATCGTCGAAGATCATGTAGTTGTCACCAGGTTGGCCGGGCGTTCGAATGACCCACACGGCGTCAGCGTCACCGAAACTAAGCTTCGCGCCTTCGGTCGTGATGGGTTGCGCCTGCACGATCACCGCCCCATTGATGCGAGCGGTCCAAAGATTGCGTCCGAGGTTGAGATCAATCTCCAAGTCGTACGGTACGCTGTTTTCGAAGGTAAACCCAGTGGGACGAATTTCGGGACTCAGACCATCCAGGATGAAGTTGACTTCGCGGAGGTCGTTGTCGAAGTCGAGGCTCAAGCAGCGATGGTCCTCGGTATTGTAGATGCTCCAACGAAAATCGTCGTAATGTGGGGCGGCGCTAGTTGAGTCTTCAATTTGCAGGGAGACTCGGAACCGAACGAAGGGCAGGGGAGGGGCGACCGGATTCAGATTCACGGGGCGCCAAACATTGAAATCCGCCGTCCGATTGGTGGCGGCGAATCCGACGTAAGCATACTGCCCGGTGAATCCAGGAATCGGATCGGCCAGAACCCCGTTGCCACCAGCCGGCGCCTCACGGCCTTGGAGATCCGTGGCAGCTCCAATCCAACCGCTTTGTCCGATAAGATCCTGATTGGGCGAAAATCCCTCCCACGCCTCGAACCCTGTCTCATACAGGACGGTGGCCCCAACCGTAGCCTCCGTCGCGTGACCTGTGGACCACGCACCAAGTGCTCCGGCGGCTAGACTAAATGCCGAGGCGATGCCCCACCTTGAGGTGCGAATCAAGCACATGGTGGCGAAGGCCGACAGCCGATGGCTTAAGGAGACTGGCGTCCACCTGGCCGCGCCATCGAGCCACCTGAGCCGCCGCCACCAGAAGGCGCACTGCGCGGAGCCGAGTTGAACGACGAGCCAGAGCTAAACGAAGAACGTCCCGAGCCGGCTTGGGGAATGGGAGCGCTCTGGGGCCTAGAGAACGAGGGCGCTTGATAACTCGGACCCGCGCCGCGCGATGGTGTCGGGGCGCTGTAGTTCGGTCGGACGTTTCCCCGCGAGGGTTGTGGAGCGACCCGATTGTTACCCGGTTGTGCTTGTTGGTACGGAGCAGGCGTGGGGTTCGACGAAATTGTCTTACGCGGCTCTGTCCGGCTGGGCACTCCGGTGAGCGGGCGTTGAGCCGCGGTGGACGGAGCGTTGGGAGTGTAGGCATTGCGACTTGGCGATGGATTGCTGCGGCTCGGAACAACCACCGGACTGCTGCTGGATTGCGGTCCCCGCACGGATGAAGTGGGGACAGAACCACGACCGGGCAGGCTGGCGACGGTTCCCGACGACGCGCCCGGTACGGGACGGTTATTGTGTAGTGCGACCGCGCTCCCGGCCGGATTGGGTGATCCCGCCGGGAGGTTGATTCGAGTCGGAGCACTGCCGTCGAAGGATCGGGAAGTCGTGGGCCGGGTCGGGAGCGAAAACCGATCGGGAGCGGTGCGAGTCTGAGATGCTAGTTGAGTCGGCCGAGCTTCTGAGCGGACATTGTTGGCAGGAGCGGCACTACCGCCGGACGCAGAGACAGTCGGGCGATACACAGGTAGGCGGCCAGTTTGATCTGGTCGGGCTGTCGCCGCCGCCAGGCCACCCGCGGCGGTCGATGACGGAGCGTCGGCGAGTTGGACCTTTCGAATTTCGCTGCGGGAATGCTTCTGGATATTCGCTGGATCGATACCATTGTTGATGATGGTATTATTGTTGCCAACGATATAATTATTAATAACAGTGCTGTCCTTATAGAGTTGCTCCACGCGCTTGCCGCCGACTCCATAGTTCCAGCAATTGGGATGGGCGAAATAGGACGTCGGTGTCCAGCAATAGTTACCCGCGCTGTATCCAAAGTTGAACCCGACACCAATGCCCGCTCCGGCCCAGGTGAGCCCCACGCCGGATCGCCAGCCACAGCCGGGAGGCAAAGGCGCCCACCCGCAAAAACCGGTGGAGTAACGGAAAGTGACCCAGGACGGCCCCCAAGTGCTCCCCGGAGCCCAACACCATCCGTAGCCTGGGGCGTTACACCAATTGCCATAGTGGAACGGTGCCCAGCCCCAGTTGTACTCAGACACCCAGGTCCAGCCGTAGTCGGTGTAGCTCCAGCGTCCGCCGGAGTAATAGGGCGTAAAGTCGCTGCCCACGATTTCCTGAGAGGGCACCCAGACGTTGCCGTACTGCGGACTCTGGACCCACTGTTCATCCAGGTCCTCGAGGCCGTAGATCTCTTCGTTGACGTACTGCGCGCTCACCGGGGCGCTGGCGCGCGAGGCCCGCTCGCGCTCCCAAACATCGACCGAATCCTCGCCGGAATCGCCGACGTGGATGGGAACGAGGGCGCCACGCCCGCCCG
>DLVS01000301.1 GCA_003445095.1 Verrucomicrobiales bacterium | reverse complement strand
CAGGGAAAACCCCAACGTCAGGCTGAATCCGGGCAGCGGACTGTGTTTCTTGAAGGCCATTCAGGGACCGGACTTTGCCAACCGGATCTAACGGGCTCGGCACCACTCACCCGCTAGCCGAGCTTGTGCGGATAAGCCTGACCCCAGGCACCGGTGCCCTCGACGGAGCACAATGAGAGGGTCAGGCCGGGACTGGAACTTCGAAAATCGAATCACGAAGGCGCTTCACTGCCGTTGAAACTCGATTGAGTCAAGCGAGTATGAAGAGATTGACTCACTGAGTTTATCCGTCGTCCTCCCGATAGTTGCTGAACGAAGTACACTCAGCGTCGGCGGCTGGGTTAGCCGCTTGGTGCACACGGCGACGACCCATCAGAACCCACGCCGGATTTGCCGCCAACCTTAGTCAACGCTATCCCGGTGTCGTGCCTCGTGAATCGCCGCGCGCCCTCGTCACCCGAACCCGGGAAATCCTCGCCCGGCTCCGACGAACCTATCCCGACGCTCATTGCGAACTCGTCTTCTCGAATCCGCTCGAGTTGTTGATCGCAACTATCTTATCGGCTCAATGCACTGACGTGCAGGTCAACCGTGTAACAGCCGATCTCTTCCAGAAGTACCGGACCGCGGCCGATTACGCCGAAGCAGCGCCCAATCAACTGGCCGAGGGCATTCGTCGCCTCGGCCTTTTTCGAAACAAGGCGAAGAATATCCAGTCCACCTGTCGGAAGCTTATTGTAAGGCATCAAGGCGCAGTGCCTCAGTCGATGGAGGAACTGACCGCGCTGGACGGAGTGGGACGCAAGACCGCCAATGTCGTTTTGGGAAATGCGTTTGGTATCAACGTCGGCGTTGTCGTGGACACCCACGTTGCTCGGCTCTCTCAGAGGCTCCGGCTCACTCGCGAAACGGATCCGGTGAAAATTGAGCGGGCCCTGATGGCGCTCGTACCACCCACGGACTGGACGTTATTGAGTCATTGGTTGATCTGGCACGGCCGACGTCGGTGCTCAGCGCGGCGACCCGATTGCGAACATTGCGAAATCCGCGAGCTCTGTCCTTCCAACGGTCGGGTGTGAACCTTCACACCTCCCTCCCACCGGCTTGATACAGCCCAGAACCGGATCTGTGGACCCGGTCATGGCTGGCTGGCCGTCGGCTTAAGAGGTTCGCGGCCCGCAGCCCAGTTCGCTGCCTGTTTGAGGAGTTGCTTGTACGCCGGGTGGCTGTGCGCTTGCCCATCGTGCCCGAGCGTCAGGCAAACGATGCGTCCGTCGCGAGCTTGGCTGAGCCAGAGCACCGGGAATTCCCGGCCATCCAACGGCGACTTGCCGGTGGCCAGAATCATGGGCGGCACTCCCTGATCGTCGCGGACGTAGTGATACAATTCGTCGGAGATCTTGAACGAGGCGGGCAGTCCGGCACTGACCGGAGATTTCGGCGTGTTGAGGACCGTCACTTCAAATTCGCCGAACTTGTCGTGGCTCTTGGCGCCGCCACCCACCAATTGCCGATTGTATTCGGGCCAGTCGGCCCAGTTGTACCACAATGCCGGATGAATCAAGAGCAGGCCCTTGCCAGCCTGCACGTGGTCGAAGATCGCTTTGCGGGAGGCGGCGCTACCAATCGGCTTGTTGTTGCTCAGGTAAATCACATCTGCGTTCGGCGCCGCCGATGCGATGTCATCGGTGTTCTCCGTGTAGGCGACGACGGCTCCCGGCAGTTCGCGCAGCGTTTCCACGTCCGCGAGATTGAACCAGCGTTGGAAGTTATGGCTACTGCCGCCGCCCACGATAAGGACGCGCAAGGCAGTCTTGGGTGCCGCCGACAATTGAGTCGCCGCGTTGGCCGCGGCTGGCGCGGGAGCAGTCGACGAGGTCGGAGTTGCGCCCCGAGGACCATTGTCGGCGGTGATCGCAAAGATCGTAGGCGCGACGTGATTGTCGTAGCTTTCGAGTGTCAGCTTCTCAATCACGCCAGTGCCTTTGATGTCCTGAGTGAGCCATCGAATCTGGCCCCGACGAGTAAACTGCGGCAGGCCCTTCGATTTCGGCACATCGATCTGGCCGATGTAATCCGCGATCTCTTGGCCGTTGGTCTGGATCAGTTCTTCCTTAGAACCATCGGCGAAATAGACGGTCGTTTTGAGTACCGGCAGCTTATCGTCGTTGACCGCTGGGTACCCCCAGCCGGCAACGCCGCCGAGAAAATGTAACCGATTGGCTGGCACGCCGACTTTTACTTCCACCTTCTGTGGGAGCGATTTGCGAGACCAGGCGTTCGGTGTGCCCCCCTTTAGGACGACGACGTTGGCGATGGCCTTCAGCGGGCTGATGACGTCAAATGGAATATCGTCCACTCGCTTCATTCCGTAACTGCGAAACGCCACGGTTTCGTCGGTATTGTCCGGGCTGTTGTAAAGCCCGCGACTGTTGTTCGCCGTGAAGGCGCTGGTCAGATCGAGCATGCGGAATCGGTTCTCATCAGCACAAATATAGGCAAGGAGATCGCGAAGGCCGTCGGCGCCCAGTTGCTCAAAGCCCTCGGGCATCAGCGAGCGCCCTGAACTGGAGCGCGACTTGATGTCGGCCGTTCGCAAAGTGATATCGCTGGTGGCATTGCGCAGCACGACTTCCTGGGCGTTCTCGCGTTCGATAATCCCGTCGTACGCCTGATCGTCTTTGGTTTCGATCAGGGTCGAAATGAAGTTCGGCTCCACGAGGCGGTTCGGGTCGATGATGTGGACCAGCAAATCCGCTGGGCCATGTGCACCCATGCCGGTCAGGGCGGGCGCGAGATTGCGACCCTCGGTCTTGAACACATGGCAGCCGGCACAGTTGGCCGTGTACAGTTTGGCGC
>DLVS01000779.1 GCA_003445095.1 Verrucomicrobiales bacterium | reverse complement strand
GGAAGCTCCGCAGCTACGTGCTCCGGGACTCCACGCCACCTGAAGAACCGCCCAACACCGAGGCGGCGGCTCGTCGCTCTGCCTTGTCCGCGGCCGGCGTGGCGCGGGTCAAAGCGTTTGAAAGGGCCGCCAACCGTGACCCAAGGGAGATGGATCACCATCATCCCGGCTACGAGATCGAGAGTCGCGACCAGACGGGCGAGATTGCCCGCTACATCGAGGTCAAGTCCCTCTCGGGGCAATGGGGCCAGGACGGCGTCGGCCTCACCAGCACCGAGTTCGCCAAGGCCCGCGAGCTGGGATCCCGCTACTGGCTCTACGTCGTGGAACAGGCAGACACCTCCAACACCCGCATTCACCGCATCCAGGACCCCGCCAGCAAGGTGGATCAATATCTCTACGACGATGGCTGGCAGGAGGAGGCCGAAGGCACCACTTCATGAAACGCAAAAAACCGCAGCCGATCCCGTTCGCTTCCGCGCTCGCCGTTCTGCGACACGTAAGCCCCGTCAACTGAAGAAGCCGCACACACGAAAGAAAATGAACGAATCCGAACTGCCTGTTCAGGAGAAGCCTTTGAAGCCAGAGGCGCCCGTTGCCACCGTCCCGATTACGCGCACTGAACTCGTGTGGCCGGGCAAATACAACCCGGACGGCACGAGGAAAGAAGTGCCGCGTGTCTCGCTGCCGTTCCAGGTCATCGAGACGATCAACGAAAGTCGCGCCACTCGTGAGAGCGAGAAAACAAAGGGCAAGAGCCTCTTCGACTTCTATCAGGGTAATGAAGGCGACACGTTTGAGGCCGGCTGGAAGAACAAACTCATCTGGGGCGACAACCTGCTCGTAATGGGCTCCTTGCTCGAAAAGTTCGCAGGCAAAATCGACCTTATCTACATCGATCCGCCTTTCGCGACGGGGGCTGACTTTTCGTTCACCGCGCAGGTTGGTGACGGAACTATCGAGTTGACCAAAGAAGGTTCAGCAATTGAAGAAAAGGCGTACCGTGACACGTGGGGACAAGGTCTTCAGTCATACCTCGGGATGCTGTATTCGCGGCTGACAATTATCCGGGAGCTGCTTTCCCCGAAAGGCCACCTTTACGTTCACTTGGATTATCGCCTCTCACATTACGCACGAGTGTTGCTTGATGAGCTCTTCGGAATGGACGCTTACCGAAATGAGATCGCATGGAAACGCAGCAACCCTAAGAACGATCCAAAGCAGTACGGCCGAATCCACGACACGATCCTGTACTACAAAGGGGAGGAAGCAGAATTTTACCCGGTCTACGGCGACTACAGGGAGGAATATTTGGAGCAAGCCTACAGGCATGAAGACGCTGATGGGCGCCGATACCGTCTGCTCCCGCTACATGCGACCCATAAATTCAGTGAGAAGGACGACAACACCCGTCGTTTCGGGGATAAAGTGCTGCGCCCCCCGCTCGGCAAATTTTGGCGTTGGAGTCAGAAGAAGATCGATAAAGCACTTTCCGACGGCCTGATCGTCGTTTCAGAGTCCGACGTTCCACAGTACAAAAAATACCTGGATTTAGCGAAAGGAGTGCCAGCTCAGTCCATTTGGGATGACATCCCCCAATTGACCAAGGATGAAACTCTCGGTTACCCCACACAGAAACCCGAGGCACTTTTGCACAGAATAATCTCGGCCAGCACCCAACCTGGTGATTTGGTTGCTGACCTATTCTGTGGCTCAGGTACAACGCTCTCGGTCGCTGAAAAACTCAAACGGAGATGGATCGGCGCCGACCTCGGGCGTTATTCCGCGCATACTAGCCGAAAGCGACTCCTAGACATTGAGGAGTGCAAGCCATTTGAGCTTCTCAACTTAGGGAAGTACGAACGCCAGTATTGGCAAGGAGTCACGTTTGGAGGTAATGGCCGAGCCGAGGTAGAGCAGACGCTTTTCGAGTACCTTGCATTTATCCTCCGCCTCTATGGTGCGCAGCCTGTCCCCGGCATGGCCAACCTCCACGGCAAGAAAGGCCGCGCCATGGTCCACATCGGCGCCGTGGATGCCCCGGTCACAATCGACGAGGTCAATGCCGCGCTCGCCGAGTGTCTGCAACTCAAGCAACCGGAGCTTCACATTCTCGCCTGGGAATGGGAAATGGGGTTGAACGATCTCATGGTGGAGGAAGCCAAGAAGCAGCGCATCAAGCTCCTGCTCCTGAACATTCCGCGCGAGGTCATGGAGCAACAGGCCGTGGACAAGGGCGACATCCGCTTCTTCGAGCTGGCCTACGTCGAAGCCGGAATTGAGAAACCCACGAAACGCTCGCGCACCATCACGCTGAAGAATTTCGTCATCCCGAATACGGACCTCGTTCCCGAGGAAGTCCGTTCCAAGGTCAAGAAGTGGTCGGACTACATCGACTACTGGGCCGTGGACTGGAATTTCCAGAACGACACGTTCATGCAGGGCTGGGTGACCTACCGCACACGCAAGGATCGCACGCTGGCCCTCACCTCGGATTCGCACACCTATGAAGACCCCGGCACCTACAAAGTGCTCGTGAAGGTGGTGGACATCTTCGGCAACGACACAACGCAATCGTTCGAGGTGGAGGTCAAATAGCCATGTCCGCCAGCATCGTCACCTACGACAAGTTCCTCCCGGAAATCCCCGGCCGCTGCCCTTGGGAGAAGCCGTCCTCGTTCCTTGTCAAGGACACTGCGGAGCCCAGCGGCTGGCGTGAAGACAAATCCGGGCGCCGCACCAGCCAGCTTCTGCTCATCACCAAGCTCCGCGCCGCCGTGGACAAGTGGCGTGCCGAGGGCTATCCCGGCGCGTCCGAAGTCACCATCCGGCTGTTCCAATACTGGTTCGAGGAGGATCACAACGTCGCCGGTTTCAATGTCCCGTTCCGCTTCCACTTCTGCCAGCGCGAGGCCATCGAGGCGCTGGCCTACCTCGTGGACGTCGCGGGCGTCCGCGACGCCAAGGTGCTCGTCCAGTCCTTCGCCACGGTCTTCAGCAAGGATCTGCTGACGAAGAATCTCGAATTCCAGCAGACCATGGACGGCACGCTCCAACTCGTGCGCTACGTGCCGGAACTGGACAAGGTCTCGGTCCACGATCTTCCCCCGCAGGGCCTGGCCCGCTTCGCATTCCGCATGGCCACCGGCTCCGGCAAAACCTGGGTGATGGCGATGGCGATGGTCTGGTCCCGCTTCCACAAGCAGCGCGTTCCCGACTCACCCTTGTCCACCAATTTCCTGATCGTCGCCCCAAACATCATCGTCTATCAGCGCCTCGAAAAGGACTTCAAGAGCAACCGCATTTTCCACGAGCTGCCGCTTATCCCGCCCGAGTGGAAATGCACATGGAGCCAGAAGGTCATTCTGCGCGGTGAAAGCGCCGAACCCGACCCATCCGGCAATCTGTTCCTCGCGAACATCCAGCAACTCTACGAGAATCGAGACGCGGCGTGGACGCCACAGAACGCAGTAGAGGCCTTGCTCGGCGCACCGCCCGCCAAAGACCTTTCCTCGCACGAGCGCTCCATGCTGGAGCGACTGAAGGGCCTGAAAGACCTTGTAGTGTTGAACGACGAAGCGCACCACGTCCACGACGAGGATCTTCAGTGGAGCAAGAGCCTCATTGCGATCCACAACACTCTCCCGAAGGGGCTCTCGCTCTGGCTCGACTTCTCCGCCACGCCCAAGGACCAGTCTGGCCGCTTCTACCCGTGGACGGTGTGCGATTACCCGCTCGCGCAGGCCGTCGAAGATCGCATCGTGAAGGCCCCGCTCATCGTCTCGATGGAAGGCGACAAGCATCAGCCAAAGGATCCCTCGAACGTCAGCAAGGACAACGTCACCGACAAATACGCCTTCTGGATTCGCGCCGCGGTCCAACGGTGGAAAGTTCACACCGCGGCCTACAAAGACTACGGGGTCAAGCCCGTGCTCTTCATCAT
>DLVS01000077.1 GCA_003445095.1 Verrucomicrobiales bacterium | reverse complement strand
GTTATCTCCCTTCTTTTGGTCCGCGGCCCAGAGCTGCTTTTGATTATCGATGACGCGCAGATTGTTGATGATCGCGTTGTAACGGCTCGTTGCCAGGGAACCATTGATGTTTGGGATCGCGATCATGGCCAACAAACCGATGATCATCACTACGATCATGATCTCAATTAGCGTAAAGCCGGTTTGGCGGCGGACGGGCCGACGTGAGGCGCGTTGGAGTTTCATGGGAAAAAAGTCAACGTTCGTTAGTAAAGGTCAACACCATCGCGAGGGAAATGTTCCGGCGGCGGCACCTAGTCTTGCCGTTACCGCGCCAGCCACGCATCGCGCCGTCGCCGGATTTCGGCACGCACATCGGCGCCTTCATAAAACCACAGCCAACCGCGAGCCTCGCGCGTCTCCCCAGGAGGACAGTCGGGAATGGCTGGGTCGGAATGCATACAGGGCACGGGCGGGTTCTCCCATGCGCGATTCAGGGGCTCCCAAAACGAGAGAATCCACCGCCGCTGGTCCTGGTTGCAAACCCCAACCGTCGAGCCTTCGATCAGTTTGTTCGCAGTGGTTTGACCATTGAAGCCGACGGCCCGACCCAGCATCGCACAAACCTGAGCCCGCATTCCCGTCAACGGCTCCTCAGTTCCGTTTCTAACCCAGAGCCGAACGGCGACTGCATCACGCCCGATGGGGGTAACTAAGGTGCCGAAGGCGATGCCGTTCGGTAAGGTTCTCGTGCTTTCCCAACCGCTGTTTTCGGTGCGCATCCATTCCCGCTTGGGTAACGTGATTCCCTGGGCCTCCCAGACCGTCGGCACATGGGTGTGGGCTAGGTAAATCAAACCTAGGTTGCAAAAAATGGCCTCCGGAACATCCACCACAACATAACCGGAATCCGGCCAGGGCAGGAATACGCTGACCTTGGTTTCGCGTTGGGTTCGGATCGCCCCGTCAAAAAATCCTAATCGCGGATGGCGTCCGCCCGGATACGGCAAAAGCCACACTTCGTTCGTCGGAATCTTCGGCCGAGTGTCGGCTCGAATTTGCCATCGAGTCAAAGTGGTAGCGACCGCTGCGTCGTTTAGTCCCGTGGCCGCACTCACTTCGTCTGGAGTGAACCGATGATACCAAACCATATTCTCCAGCCAGCCTCGCAACTCGGTGTCCGACTGAGAGGGGCGTGGCTCCTCGGGGGCAAGTGGTCCGTCGGCCGCCCAGAGCGATCCGGTAAGAGCGCACGCGAAAAAGATCCAGCAGCGGAATCGGAGATTCATAGAAGCCGGGTAGCGCGGGCCAGTTCAAGGGCTTGCCGGTAGTGGTACACTTTGAAATCCTGGCGTCACCTCATACCAAATCCAGCCCTAGATAGCTGTTGTTGCAGATATTTATTTGAAGGGTTTTCGCATTCCTTTTTGTGCAGAAGGATCAGCAGTGTGACGGTCAATTTTGAGCAATCAACGGCATAAATCACCCTCCAAGCACTACTGGCCCCAAGCTGGCAGCATGAGTCCTTGCACCTTCCCTTAAACACCGGGAGAGAGGCGTTCACTCCGGTAATGCGGTCACCCATCTTTTCTGGCGCATTTTTTAGGCGTCCAGTTAACCACAAAAGATCGGCCGACAGTTTTGGGTGAAGCCTTGATTGCTCCGCAACAATACCGTCAAACACGGCGTGGTTAACAACCGTGTACACAGCTCCATTCAAACGAGACTTTCGACAAGTTTTGAGAAATGCGCAGACTTCCGCAGCCAGTCGTCTATGGGCTCAGCTTCAAGGGAAGTTCGATATTCCGCCAATTCGTAGTCAATCGCCTTGCCGTCATCCGTGCTGGCCCAAGGGGCTTCCTTATGGGAAGCGTCTTCGATTTGCTTGGCTGTGAAATGTTCCCACTTGTTGGCTACGGCTTCCAAGGTTTGCAATTCGTCGCCAGAAAACAGACTGGCATCGAATTCACCGCTGCTCGTAATCAGCCGGTTTTGCTTGAAATCGCCCCTTGGAACATTAACGGACTTAACGATACCGGAGCTGACCATTTCCTTGATCACGGCATCGGCTTTTTCCGGAACGGGGCCATGCGGGAGTTTCCGGTATTTGGCGCACGTTATCGACCGCCCATGCCTCTCGTAGTGGTCAAAATCCACGTAATAGAGGAGTTTCATGAGCTTTGTTCGGCCCAAATGCACGTTGTTTATTTTCTCCAAGAAGAACAAGACAACTTGCTCCAGCTTTTGCCGGTTCAATGATGTCTCTTGCGTGTGCACCCGGTTACAGTGCACACGCGGCCGGATGCGGTCAATCGTCCCAATTTCTACTGGTCTAGTAAGGCGATGACTTCGTCGAGGCTCCAGACGTGGTCGGATACGCCGGCTTCCATTGCGGGCGTGCAACGCAGACTCATGTGGATGCGGCAAAAGTTGTAGTTCATGAAGTGAAGCGCAATCGCCGCTTCGTGGTTTTCGAGCTTCTTCGAGAAGCCGTTGGTGAGCCGCGTGAATCGGCGCATTTGCATGCGCATTGTCAGGTTGGATCGCTCCGAGTAGCTGGTCGAAATGTGGTACCTGTTTGGCTGGCCACTGATGACAGTTTTGCGAGCACCCATGCATTGCGCGGGTGAGTAGCGAACCTCAGGGCCTTCGGGGGCCGATCCGTAGATTTTGATAAGCATGGCGTAATCAACTTCGCATCCGAAGGCGTCTTCGACCGCTTGGAGGTAAGCCTTGTGACCGTCGGTGGTCAGTTGAACCCGGCTCGCCAGCCGTTCAGAAAGGTCGTTGATAAAGTGGTAAGCCGACGACGCGTCCCGGGTTCCAACAAACCAGCAAGGGATCAACTTTGTGTCCGCGCAAAGGGCCGTCCACGTCCAGCAATCACCCCAGCCGATGGCTTTCTTCGCAGGGCTCGTGTTCTTCTCCTTAGACCCCACCCAACTCCAGATTTCGTCGCATTGGATACGCTCGCACTTGAGCCCACGGAAGACTCGATCTTGGTACTCTGAACAAGCAGCGCCGAGTTCAACGAGAAGCTTCTGAATCGTCGTCCGGTGGATTCCGGTGATTCGAGTCGTGGCGCGAAGGCTCATTCCTTCAACGAGGCAGGAAACCACTCGCTTGCGTTCTTCGGTCGTCAGCTTGTTCACGCGCCCAAAATAGCGCGCATGCTTGAGCGGTCAAGCATAAAGGCGCGTTCTTCCCAGGAGAGATTATCTTCGGAAAATTCAGGAATTTAGGATCAATCGAGCGAACGCAAGCGATTCCTCTAGCTCCTGGCGTTCAACTTCTTTTGTGTACAGTCTCACCCTCTTGTGCGGCTTCCACTTTGGGATTCGCCTCACGGGGCTGGCCGTTGTCTTGTATGGCGGCACCGTTGTTGACGGTGCCGTCCCCACCATCTGGTTCAGTGTGCTCATTGGTCTCCTCAAAAAGATAGGCCACTTTGGCTTGTTTTGAAAACAGCAATTTGTCGGCCAGGGGTTTTAATCCATCACCGAGTTTTGAAAGCGGCTCCTTAGGGTCGGATATTGTTTTGAACAGTTCCTTAGCTTCTTCTGGATCGATCACGCAATCATGCGCGGGATATCCTCTGAGCAGCCTTTCGAAAGCTCCTGGCTTTAGGTTCTTGTCGATCTTGTTTCCGTAATGCATTGCGATTAGCAATGTCCGATTTATCTCTGCAACCCGTAACGGGTCAATTTGTTCGTAGAGCTTCCCTAGGCATCCAGACGTAATTTCGGCCGCTACTTTTGAAGCAATGCTGGTAGGAAACGAAAGGTCCTCTCCAAATCGCATGGCCATAAAATGCTGCTGGAATAGATTCACGCCTTCTTCTCGGAGGTATTCCAAAGCTTGGACCGGCGTCAAACCGCTCGTTCGCTCACCAACCTCGTCGTTTCGCCTCAACTGGACATCCACCGGGCCAAGTTCAGCGTGCGGAGAAAGAATCAACTCATCAGCACCAAGCACCAGCAATGTTCCTGCGCTCGCGCAAATGCTGACGACGTAGGCAAAGACTTTTCCAGGCTCCTTTCCTGTTGCGTAGTGCTTTTGGAGCGTCCTGGCGATTCTGTACGCGGGATTTGCATCACCGCCAAGTGTCGCAATGCACAGCACCACATTCTTGCGCTGTTTGTTCAGTCGGCATTGAGTTATCAGGGTGTCATCGTGGGGACGGGAGATTGGGCCAAAATATACGATTACGTCGGCGTCGTAAACGTTTCGGACTTCGCGAACAAGGTCCTTCGGTGACTCGCTCATTCAAGTTTAGCGTGACCATCTGCTTTCGGCTGCCTTCCTTGCAATCTCTTTTCGCCTTGCCATCGTCAAGCTCTCCGCCCTTGCCTTCCCTCCCTTTGCGCCTCCTAGCCGCCCGAGCGCCACAGCTGCCGGATTCTTATCTGGCTTAGGTTCCGGCGGCGCTTCCTGCCCCGTAGCGATCCTGACCACCGACGCTGCGATTTCGTTTAAATCTCCCTTGCTTGAACGCTTAGGCATGGCGATACCAGTCGCACCGGACCGGATCGGGCGCCAGACAATTCTCCGGGGTTCACGGGTGTAACTGTACCACTACCGGCTTGCCAAGGGAATTTCGAGGCAGGCTACCTCTTTGTCGTTACGCGCGAGCAAACGATCGCCCCGCACCGCAATGGGGTTCCAAGTCTTGGAATCGAAGACCGGGAACCGGGCTAGCTCGTTGGGGTGATCAGGTGTCGGGCGCAGCAAGATAAGTTCGCCCGGTTCGCTCATAAGCAGATACAGCTCGCCCAACAAGAGTCCTTGACCGTGACCGTACCGACCTTCTTTCCAGCGTTGTGAGCCATCCCGCACGTCGAGACAGGCCAACATACCGTCGTCGAGTCCGTAGACGAAACCGCCTCGCAAAACAGGATTCGCGAACTTGGCCTTTAGTCGCTTGGATTTCCAAATGCTGATGGGAGCTGACGCACCCGGTATGACTTCTAAAAGTTCTGCGCCTACGTTGTAGCCGGCAGTAATCAGAATGCGATTCGGCGTCACCACGATTGGGTTGGCAACGAGCGGCATGCCAGTGCCGAAAGGAACATCCCACAGGACGGCGCCAGTCGCTGGATCGTGGGCAACGAATGATCGCCGACCAAAGATGAGCAAATACGGTTTTCCTGCTAGCGTCACCCTGAATGGCGAGGAGTAGTTTACTCCGGCACTTCCGCCTGACCAGATTGGCTCGCCTGAGTCAGCGCGATACGACAGTAGTGATTTGCCGTCTGCGCCGCCGGCTTGCACGACGACCTGTCCGGCTTCAACCCACGGTGAGCCCGCGAACCCCCATTCAGGAATCGAACACGCGGCGTCTTCCGTTAGCAACCGAGTCCAGATCCGGCGGCCGGTCGCGAGATCCAAACAGTCCAGGATCCCGGTAGCGCCGAGCGTGTACACCCGGTTAGAAACAACCGTCGGAGTCGCCCGCGGACCGATTCCAGCGATGGTCGTATCGTAACGAGCCAAATTGGTGTGAACCCACAACAATTGGCCGTCACTCAAATTGTAGGCGCTAATCCACTCCTCGAGGCCTCGCTGTTCTTGGGTAATGGCGCGCTCGCCCACCAGCGCGAAGCCCGACCAACCTTCCCCGATCGGTTGCCGCCAAGCTACTCGGGGCGGTGACTCGGACCAGTTGGTGGAGAGCGTGGGACGAAAAAGCATTCCATCCCGGTTAGGCCCTAGGAATTGAGGAAAATCTTCCGCCGACCGACTTATGGTCGTGCCAGGGCGAACTATCGTCGGGCTCTCGATGATCGAAGTCGATCGCCACCGAAACTCGACGATCGGTACAAAGTCGCCGGTAACTCCCTTCAGACGGAAAAGTGCGGCAACCAAACCCACGACCAGCAGGACCCAAACCAACCCTCTAAAGCGGGTTCGCCAGCGGACACGGGATCCGAACAGCCACCACAGCAACAACCCGATGGAGGTGAGAATGAGTAAAACATACGTGGCCAAATTTCGTTGCTGAAACGGCCAATCGGGTTGGCTGCGAACCAAGACAATCGCGGCCAACGTGAGCACCACCAATCCCATGGCGGGCCACGCGCGAAGGCGAGGTGGAGGGGAATCTGGAGCGACGCTCATCAAGGAAAAAATCGCGGCTCAGAATCGTACTTGTTCGAGATACTTCAGGCTCAGCGGAATCTGCTGCGGAGCAGTGGCTGCTTCGTCTTCGATGAAATAATGTTTCACGCCGGATTCCTTGGCAGCCTTGAGAATATCGGGCCAATTCAATTGTCCCTGGCCGAGAGGCACGTCGTTGTTGGGGTCCGTTTTTCCCGTCAGTTCTCCACGCGCGATACCCTTCTTAAGGTCTTTGAGATGCATGAGCTCCCACCGCCCAGGATACTTGCGCAACCAAGCGGCCGGATCCTGCCCGGGAAAAAACACCCAGGTGGTATCCATCTGAAAAGAAACGTGCTTGGGGTCGGTTTCCTGGATCAACAAATCCATCAAGGTGCCCTTGGGGTGCGGGAAGAACTCATACCCATGCGAATGGTAAAAGAAGCGAATGCCTTGCTTGGCGCATTCCGCGCCAGCGCGGTTGAACACAGCGATCGCTTCGCGCGCGTCGGATTCTTTGAAGTCGCCGGCGTGATTGATCCACGCAGTGCCTGCGTATCGGAGCCCGAGAGCCTTTGCCTCCGCGATGACTTGGGCGAGGTTAGTTTTCCAGCGATCATAGGAGAAGTGGCCGCTGATTGGCTTCAAGCCCGCCGCGACCAGCATTTCGCGAATTTTATCGGGCGGCAGATTGTAGGTGCCAGCCATCTCTACTTCGGTGATGCCGAAACCCTTGGTAAGCGCAATAGCCTCGGGGACACTGCGTGTGAACTGAGCGCGGAGGGAGTACAACTGCAGACCTACCGGCCCTTGGAATGATGAACCCGTGCCGACCGGAGCCGCCACGGCGCCGCCGATGAAAACGACGACGACCGCCCACACGGCGGCAACTGGGGAGAATGGTTTCATACGGTCCGGAGAGTCACGCAGGGGGAGGGCCCCATGATCAATGAAAAAGCCCCAGTCGAGCGAGCCCGCGTCGTAGTTGATTCAGGCCGAAAGTCTCTGAAGAACCGCTCACCTCGCCGCCAGTCTCGCTCAGCTGCGTTTCCGTGATTTCGTTCTTCCACGTTGACCTCGAATCCCGACTGACTAGCTTCCGTCTGTCACCAGGTAACTCGTATTCTCATTCTTCCATGTCATCCGAAATTTCAGCGCTTCCGTCGTCCCGTCGCTTGTTTCTAAAGCGGACTACCGGCGCCCTCGCCATGGCCGGCGCGGCAAAATCCATTGTCACTCCAATTTATGGGCAAAACCAAGCTCCGTCGGCCAACGTTGCAGGTTCGAACGAGAAGATCGTCTGCGGTTATGTCGGCGTAGGCGGACAAGGCGCCGGGGCACATGTTGGACAAGACGTTGCCCACTTTAAGGAGAATAACACTTCGTTCGGTGCCGTTTGTGACGTGTCAAAACACCGCATCGCGGCGGCTCAAAAGCAAATTGCGGATGGCGGCGGCGGCTCGCCGAAGGGGTACGAGGATTATCGCAAGCTCCTCGAAGATAAAGATATCGACGCAATCTTCTGCGCAACTGTGGACCATTGGCACACGCCGGTGTCTTGCGACGCGATGGAAGCCGGCAAGCACGTTTACGTCGAGAAACCTATGACGCGGTACCTTGATGAAGCCTTTCGTATCGCTGACACGGCCAAGAAAACTGGAAAGCTGCTGCAGGTCGGTTCGCAAGGATGTTCGGATTCCAAATGGCACAAAGCGGCGGAATGGATTAAGGCCGGCAAGATTGGCCCAATTGTCATGCTCCAAGGCAGTTACATGCGGAATAATCCTTGGGGTGAGTGGAATTACACGATTCAGCCGTGGGCCAAGAGCGACGACATCAATTGGGATTTGTGGATGGGGAACCAAGTCAAGCGTAGCCGCCCGTTCACTGCGGATCATTATTTTCGTTGGCGGAAGTATTATCCCTACTGCTCCGGGTTACTGGGGGATCTGTTTCCACACAAGCTGCATCCGTACATGCTCGCCACCGGGAATCCGGAGTTCCCAGCGCGTGTATCTGCGGTCGGGAGCAAGGCGTTCAAGACCGACCTCTACAAAGAGGGTCGCAAGCCAGAGCAGGAAACTGAGTTCATTCGAGACGTACCGGAGATCATCCAACTGATCGCCGAGTTTCCGAGCGGCTACGTAATGCACATCACTTCGAGCACGGTAAATGAGCAAGGGACCCAAGAAATGATTCGAGGACATAAAGCCACTTTGACCATGGCGGGAAATAAGGTCGAACTCCGTCCGGAGCGCTCTTTCGCCGAAGAAATTGATCCGCAAACCAGCGAAGCGTTCCCGGCGGAGAGTGTCGCCGCTCACCACGCGAATTTCTTCGCCGCAATTCGCGGCCAACAGAAGCTGAATGCTGGGATCGATCTCGCCTTGAAAGTGCAGACCGTCATCTCCTTGGCTGAAGCATCGGATCGGATTGGTGTCGTATGCTTCTTTGACGAGAAGACCCGTAAAGTCACCGATGGCCAAGGCCGGGAAATTCGAATGCCGACTTATGGTTGGCACGAGTTGTCGTAACTCAAATCGGACGACCTTTAGCCGGCGGCCGCAAGGTCTCGCCGGCTTTTTCATTCTTGGATGAAGGTCCAGTGTCAGCGGTCCCAGGGCTCAGTTTCGGAGACGATGCGCCCGATGCTCGTTGCCCGACACGCTATGGCAACTCGCTTCGAGCTCGTGCTGTACGGATCGGACGTGGTTCGCCTGCGTGCGGTTGCTGAAGAGGCTTTAGATGAAATCGACCGGATCGAGAATTTGCTCAGCCTGTATCGACCGGGCACCGACATCGCGAGGATCAATGCGAGCGAGGCGAAAGCGCCCATCGCAGTCACTCCCGAGACATTTCGGTTATTAGAACGTTCACGAGCGTTAGCAGTTCTTACGCAAGGCGCTTTTGACATTACCTTGGGGGCATTGGTCCACGCGTGGGGATTTACCGATGGACACGGTACGGAGCCCAAACCAACAACTCTAGCCGAAGCACGAGAAAGTGTTGGTTGGCGATGGATCGAACTCGATTCAACTAACTTCTCGGTCCGGCTCCTAAATCCCAAAGTGAAGTTGGATTTGGGAGGAATCGGGAAAGGATACGCTCTAGATCGCGCTGCTGCGATACTTCGAGACGCCCGTGTGGAAGCGGCATTATTGCACGGCGGGACAAGCACCGTCGTCGCCGTCGGGTTCCCACCCGGCCGGACGGCTTGGAGCGTGGCTTTGCCCAATGTCCCAACGGAGCATGCCACCGAGACTATCTCCATTTCGCTCCGCGACGAGTCGCTTTCGGTCTCGGCTCCTTGGGGGAAATCGTTCATTAACTCTGCAGGCAACACGTGTGGCCACATTGTTGATCCTGTAGCCGGACAACCGGGAGTTCACTGGCAGTCGGCAGCGGTAGCGGTCGATTCCGGAACAGATTCAGATGCCCTTTCCACTGCATTGAGTGTCGCGGGTGCCAAGCTGGTTGCTCGTATTTTGATGGAGTATCCCAAAGCGCGCCTTTGGTTGGGGTCGGTGCCGCTTCACAGTGCCGGCAAGTTGTAATAAAAAAAGCCGCTCTGCGAACAGAGCGGCTTGTGATTGGGGTGGAGCAGGAACTAGTTCTTGCGGCGAACCACGAAGAACAACCCGGCGACACCTAGGGCAGCCAAGGCAACAGTTGATGGCTCCGGCACGAGTTCCAACTGCAGACCGGTGAAATTTGATCCGGTCACGAAGTTAGAAGGTGCGGTTGGTCCTCCAACTGTTGGGAACGTTACAACCACGCTCTTCCGCTCGAGAGCGGTCGCGTAGGTGGAGCCCGTGGTATTATCCCAAGCACGTAGGATAACCGAGGCCGGTTGGCCTGCCGTGGACCCTGGAATCGTAGTGACTCCAAGGGAAAATAGTCCAGGAAGGGCCAATGGATTGCCCGTGCCGTCCTTGACCGAGCTTAGTACCTGACCTTCAAGTGTAAGGAGCTCAACACGCCCCGTCGCGGTGGCCAGTAGGTCTCCGACTCCAGGCGAGTAGTCCCGAACATAGGCAATTTCGCTAGTAGGAGTAGGCGGAAAGCCATTGAACGTATTGATGGTTCCTTGGCCGTACATAGCGACGCTGCCCAAAGTCAGCGCCGCGAGTAGTGCAGTTTTCTTCATGAGAGGTTGGATAGTTTTAGTTCGAGAGTGAGGTTAATCGGAAGCAAATCCAGCTCAGGGATTGAACGTCTTCGTCCACGGGAACGCAACGGTCGACTGAATGAGGACGCCTTGCGCGACCGCCAAAGAGGGCTCGGCTCCAATCCAGCCAACACCGCCGAAATAATCGAAAGCCGTGAATGAGCCCGACGCATTATTCCAGACCAGTGCAGAGATTGAATTGGCCGGGGCCAATCCCAAGAAAGTCGCTGTTCCAGCCAGAGGTATTTTGGAGGCCACAAACGCGTTGCCAGTGGTGCCCGGGTCAACGTTCACAGTTTGGGTACCCACCAGTGCTTCGCCAACCAGCGTCACTTCAGTGTCAGCGCCCACGTCGACGAAGAATCCTTCGCCCGGAAGAATGTCGCTGTCGGTCCCGATCACGACACCATTGAAGACGTCAGTACTAACAAAACCGCTGTTGCCCCACCGCAAAACGGAGCAAGTTTTTCCGGCAAACATTGTCGAGATCTTATTGCCGTTGGGGTTCGTGTTGTTCAGCGGATTGGAAATGAGATTCAAGCCGCGCTTCAAGGGCACTTTGACGTACCCAACGATGTTCGAGCTGACCGCCGCCGAGGCCGAAAGGGCCAACGCCGAGGCCGCCGCCACAGAAAGGGCGAGGAGGTTTTTATTCATAAGAGACCAGATGGTTTCCGTGTGTG
>DLVS01000443.1:9358-10197 GCA_003445095.1 Verrucomicrobiales bacterium | reverse complement strand
ACTTTCGCAACAATTGATAGCAGTCCCTGATTTCGACTGATCGTCGCTGGCGAGAGCGCCTCATAAAGGGATCCCGCGGCGATTTCTAAGCGGTGACAATTCAGTTCGACCACGAATAGACACGAATGAACACCAATAGGCAGAGGTCAAAACAAAGCTTTCGGAGGAGTGGCTCGTGGTCACTAAAAGGTGAGTCCGACCAGCCGGCGTCGTCCCGCGAAATGATCGGTCGATTGGTGTGAATTGGTGTCCCTTCGAGGTTTTCCAGGTTTTTCTACTGCATGGATACGCCCTACCAATGCTTCTGCCCGACTTATCCTCTCACGTTGGGGGATGTTTTGCCAAGGTGTCCACCGGCCCAGGTAATAACCTTCCTGTAACGGTTCGCGTTAGCCGAGGGTCGTCCTACCGTGCGTTTTCGTCTTTTGCTGGGCTGTTTGCTCGCCTGGGTGCCCCTGTGGGCTTCGGCGCAGGTCGTCATCAACGAAATTATGTATCACGCGCCGGACGAGCTGGATGACTTGCAGTTTGTAGAATTGTACAACGTCGGTAGTCAGCCGGTGGACGTCGGCGGCTGGGCTTTCACCAAAGGCATCAAGTTCAAGTTTCCCGTGGGCACGCGCATGGAAGGGCAGGGGTTTCTTGTCGTTTGTCGCAGCGCTGATCGTTTCAAACGATTCTACGACGTGCCGGTCGCCGGTGTGTTTGATTCCAAAATCAGCCGGAAAGGCGAACGGATCGAACTCGCGGACGCCACCGGCAAACGCGTCGATGCGGTGGCGTTCGGAGACAAGGCCCCGTGGCCCACTGGCGCGGATGGGGACTCCGGTTCGCTCGAA
>DLVS01000443.1:0-9121 GCA_003445095.1 Verrucomicrobiales bacterium | reverse complement strand
CCCGGCAAACCGAACGCTGGGTTTTCCGCCACCTTGCCGCCAGTCATCACGGCGGTGAAGTATTCGTCGGAACTTCCCCAGCCGGAACAGCCCATCACGGTCGAGGCGGAGCTGCCGGCCGGCGAATCCGTGAGTGCCGTGAACCTGCGATTTCGGCTGGCGGGGCCGGGCTACGAAAAGCCGGAGACCAGCGTAGCGATGAAAAGTAGCGCGCCTGGACGTTACCTCGCGACGATTCCCGGACAGCCGGCGGAACAATTAATCCGCTTCCGCGTCGAGGCTGTCGGACCAAAGGGGGCGCGGCGTTTCTTTCCGGCTGAGACCGAACCCAGGCCCGCGCTTTCGGCCTATGTGCCGGGCACGATAACGCCAGCCCAGATTCCCTTCGGATGGATCATTCACACGAACGATAAAGAAAAAAAGGCCGCGGAAGCTCAGGCCAATGGCCCGATGTTTGGAGGGTTTCGACCGGGTATTGGGGGGCCGCCTCCGGGCTTTGATCGCAGGCCAGGGGCACCAAGCGATCCCCCTGCGCCACCGTCCGGAGTTTCTGCCGGACCGGGCGGTCCTCGCCGAGGTCAAGTCAGGCCTGGCGTCCCCGGTGGTCCGGGGCCTTTCCGAGGAGGACCGTTCGGGCAAGCCTCTTCCGAGCCGGGTTCTTTCACCTCGGCCTTTGTGTACTTCGATCCGGCCACTCGGAAGACCGAGCTTTTCGATTTTGTACAGATCAACGGGCGCAAGGGCGGCCAGAAGGTTCATTTTTACCGTGACGATCCTCTCGATGCCATGACGACGATCGCCCTGATCTTCGAAGGCGAAACGGCGGCGCTCGTCGAGCCACTCGCGTACGAAGTCTATCGCCGCGCGGGAATGCCCGTCGAACAAAGTCATTACGTTCGACTGTGGCAGGACGGCCGGCCCACCGGCTACACCTTGCTCATCGAGCAGCCCAATCGTGCCTTCCTCCGCCGAAACCGGATCAACGACGACGGCACTATGTATAAGCTGTTATGGTTCGGCGGCGACCTGATCGGGCAGCACGAGAAGCACTCTCGCAAGCGGGTCGGCCACGCGGACCTTCAGGAGGTAGTGGCGGGACTGGAACAGCGCAGCGGCGACGACCAATGGGAATTCATCCAAAAGAACTTCGATGTTGAAGAGGTGGCTACTTACTTTGCCGTGAACATGGTGATTTCGCATTGGGACGGCTTCTTCAACAACTACTTCACCTACCATGATTCCGAAGGCACCGGAAAATGGATGATGTTTCCGTGGGATCAGGACAGCACGTGGGGGCTCCGTGTCATGGGCGGCGGTCGACAAGTATTTTACACCATGGCCCTCACTTTCGGGATGAACGGCGATGAGCCTCCCGAGGACGGTCGAGGTTCGTGGCGTCCACCGGGCTGGTTTTCTGGACCGCTGCTCGCTAACCCCAAGTTCAGGCAAGTGTTCCTCGCGCGCACGAAACAAATTCTCGAAGCCGTCTATACCGACGCCGCCTTTGGCCCGGTGCTGGATCGCTATGCCGAATTGCTCACACCCGAAGTGAAGGTGCGCGCGCAACTCCACGAACAAGATCCCGTCGCCGCCGTGGAGCGCCTCCAGTATGATCTTGCCCGCTGCCGGGAACACCTACGTTTGCGCCGCGAATTCCTCCTGCGCCAGCCGGAGCTCAAGCAGGTCCGGCTCGGGAAGTGATGATCCGGCGAGCCGAGGTCACTTCGGTTGAGCACACGGAAGAGCCCTAACTGGCAACGGGCTTTGTCCACCATCCGGGAGAGAAGTAATTCCCTTTGCTTTCGGTGGGGGATCCGATTCTGGACCGCCAAACCAGGCGAGCCGGTGGGTTGGAGGAGAACGGGAATCGCAAACGCAATCAATGCTCCGATTCCGGCGGTTGGGCGGCCTTCCAGGTGCGATACGATCCGCTGAGGTTCCGTGCGCGAAGGCCGTGTTGTGCCAGGATGCGCACGGCGAAGTAGGAGCGCTGGCCGCTTTGGCAATAAGCGATGATTTCGCGGTCGCGAGGTAATTCGCCTAAACGTTGGCGCAACTCATCGAGCGGAATGTGAGTCGAGCCTGGGATGAATCCGCGCGCGCGCTCGTCGGCCCGCCGGACATCCAGGAGCAATGTCGTCTGGGGATCGAGCGACGCGACTTCGCTCCACTGCGCCAGTGCGACGTCGCCCGCCAGCACGTTCTGGGCGGCCATCCCGGCGAGATTGACGGGATCCTTGGCCGAACCGTAGGGAGGCGCATAAGCCAGCTCCAACTCAGCCAGGTTGTGTACTGTCATTCCGGCTTTAAGCGCGGTGGCTAAGACGTCGATGCGTTTGTCCACGCCTTCGTGTCCGACGGCTTGCGCGCCGAGTAGTCTGCCGGTGTCGGGCGCAAACAGGATTTTCAGCGCGATGGGTTCAGCACCCGGATAATAGCCTGCATGGGAGCCGGGATGAAGATGCAGAGTTTGGAACGGGATGGCTGCCCGTCGGAGCGTTCGCTCATTGGCGCCCGTGCAGCCCGCGGTGAGTTTGAATAAGCGCAAGATCGCGGTACCCCACGTGTGGTTGTAACGGGACGGTCGTCCGAAGACGTGATCGGCGGCGAGGCGTCCTTGTCGATTCGCCGGCCCGGCTAACGGGATCAACGCCCAATGACCGGTGACTCCGTCGCGGACTTCAATGGCATCGCCGACGGCCCAGATGTGCGCGTCGCTCGTCTGAAGGTGTTCGTTGACCCGAATCCCCCCGAGCTTGCCCAGTTCCAATCCTGCAACCTTCGCTAATTCCACTTCGGGCTTCACTCCCATTCCAAGCACCACCGAGTCGGCCGGCAACCGTTCCCCGCTTTTTAAGACCACGATCGAAGCTCGCGCCGGCTCCTGTGCAGAGGGGGACTCGAACGCGACGACCGGATTGCCCAAATGCAGAGCCACGCCATTCGCACGCAGCTCCGTGTGCAGCCAGGCTGCCATTTCTGGGTCGAGGGGTGTCATGACCTGAGGCAGCGCTTCCACGAGTGTCACCTGGAACCCGCGGTGCCGCAGTTGCTCGGTCATTTCGAGTCCGACATAACCACCGCCCACCACGACGGCGCGACAGCTCTGGCAGCCTTTCGACCACGCCATAATTTTTTCGACGTCGGGAATGTTTCGCACCACGAAGTGGTTGGGACGCTCGATTCCGGGAATGGGTGGCCGGAGTGGCGAGGCGCCGGTTGACAAGATCAGCGCATCGTACGCTTCGGTGTATTCGCGGCCGGTTTCCAATTCGCGCACTCCGACTCGCCGATGAGCGCGGTCGATCTGGATGACTTCGGTCTTAACGCGCACATCCAAGTTGAAGCGTGCCTTGAGGCTTTCCGGCGTCTGCAACAAGAGGCTGTCTTGCTGGGTGATTTCACCGCCGACGAAGTACGGTAGCCCGCAGTTGGCGAAGGAGACGTGTGGACCGCGTTCGAACACGATGATTTCGCAGTCTTCACAGAGGCGTCGTGCGCGCGCCGCGGCGCTGGCTCCCCCGGCGACCCCGCCGACAATGATCAGACGTTTTGGGTTTATGTTTCTCATCCTGGCTCACTCTCTTGGATAATCATGGGACGATTGTTCGCTGGGTCGGGGTCGCCTAGCTGAGCACATATTCAATATCCTCAAGGTTAACCCAGGACCGAACTTCGGCTCACCGGGAATTGTCCGAGGCCAATTATCCGCTGCTGGGACAAACCACAAAATTGGCTGCACCCAAGGATGGATTCGCGTCACCGCTTTGGTCATCCTTAGGCTCGCGCATGGAAAAGATTCTGGCCAACGCGCTCGGACAGGACGTGAGCAAACTCGCGGCGCAAGAGAAGCGTTTACTGCTTTCGCGACTGCTGGGGCGGTTCGCGCATGAAGTTCGGAATCCACTCAGTTCCCTCGACATTCATCTCCAATTGCTGGAAGAGGATTTGCAGGAGGCGCCAGCCAAAGTTCGCGACCAAACGGCCGGCCGGTTGGAAATCATGCGCGGGGAGTTGCACCGGCTCGAAAACATCGTGAAACACTTTCTCAGCCTGGCCGGGCCGTCATCGCTCGATTTGCATCCCGTTGAAGTCGCCAGAGTCGTCGGCTACGTCGGTGAGTTGCTGCGACCCGAAGCGGACGCCCGCGGCGTTGAGATGGTTGTGAAGTGTGCGAACGAATTGCCACCCGTGGCGGCGGATGCAGCACAACTGACGCAAGCGCTCGTGAACTTGGTTATTAACGCGATTCAAGCGGTGGAGCAGAGGGGCCGCGTAGAAATCAGCGCCCGCCACGACGAGCGGAACGGCGTTTTGATCCTGGGCGTCCGGGACACCGGCCCAGGCCTGCCGACGGACAAACTAGCCGTAATTTTTGAGCCGTTTTTTACCACCAAAGCTGAGGGCAGTGGTTTGGGGCTCTGGATTGTGCAGCAGATCATCACGGCGCACGGTGGCGCGGTGGAAGCGTCCAACTCTCCGGACGGTGGCGCAGTCTTCACCGTGCACCTGCCATTGCCGAAGAAGGAAAACAGAAGTGGATAAATCGCGAGTCAAGATTCTGGTGGTGGACGATGAGCGCGGTCTGTGCGCGGGTATTCAGGAAGCCTTGAAGCGCGAAGGCTACCGCGTCGATACCGCGAATGACGCTCCGACGGCGCTGAAGCTGGCGGGTGAGTCGCTCTACAATCTGGTCATCACCGACATGAAGATGCCCGGGATGAGCGGGCTGCAATTATTGAAGGAGGCCAAACAAAAGAACCGTGACACCCAGTTCATCCTCATGACCGCCTACGGCACCGTGGAGAGCGCCGTCGAGGCGATGAAGGAAGGCGCCTATGATTACCTTTCCAAACCGCTCGATCTGCAGCGGCTTCGCGCCTTGGTGCTCAAGGCCCTGTCCTTTCAAGCGCTCGTGGCGGAGAACAGCGAACTGCGCTTGCGCCTGCAGAAGCGTTCCGAGCCGAGCCTGCTCGTCGGTGACAGCGAGGTAATGAGGAAAGTGATCGAGTTAACCGACGAAGTGGCGCGCAGCGAAGTGACCGTGCTCATCGAAGGTGAGAGCGGCACCGGCAAAGAAATCGTCGCTCGCTCCATTCATCTGAAAAGCCCTCGCGCGGATCGGCCGTTCATCTCGGTCAATTGCGCGGCCCTTCCGGAGCAATTGCTCGAAGCCGAATTGTTCGGCCACGTGAAAGGCGCCTTCACCGGCGCGGTGGCCGATAAGCCTGGGCGATTTCAACTGGCGGAAGGCGGCACCCTGTTCCTCGACGAAATCGGCGACCTCTCGGCCAAGGGACAAGGCGATTTGTTGCGCGTCCTCGAGGATGGGACCTTCCGCATGGTGGGCGGGACGAAGCTGATGCGGGTCAACGTCCGCGTGGTGGCGGCGACTAACAAAAAACTTCAGGAAGCCGTCGCGGCAGGAAAGTTTCGTGAGGACTTGCTCTATCGGTTGCAGATTGTCCCCCTTGGCCTTCCGCCGCTGCGCGAACATGCCGAGGATATTCCGTTGCTGATCGAATCCTTCCTGGAGCATTTCACCAGCAAACACAATCGCCGGCGCAAGAAGCTGTCGACCGAAGCGCTGCAGGTGTGCCAGCGGTTCCCCTGGCCGGGGAACGTCCGACAACTCCGCAACGTCATCGAGCGGCTCGTCATCACCTGCAAGAGCGTTACGATTGAACCGAGTGATCTGCCGGATTTTCTGCGTGTTCACGATGAGAATGCGACTGCCTTCGCCATCCGCCCCGGGATGTCATTGGCGGAAGTGGAGAAGCTGCTCATTCGGCAGACGCTGACGCACCACACCGCAAACCGCGAGGAAGCGGCGAAAGTGCTCGGCATCAGCCGGCGATCGTTACAATACAAACTCAAGCAGTACGGATTGCTTGGCTAACCGACCGACTAACCGGAGAAGTCCCGTTTTCCAAGAATTGGATACGCTTTGAGTCCATTAACCGCCGAGAGGCTGTGGAGTGCGGCGGGAAGCGCCAGCGCCACGCCGCTTTTTTGCCGCGGCGGGGCAGAGAAAGGACCAGCGACAGGCAACTCCCAACGCGCCACCCACAAAAAGCGGTGCCGCCGCTGCGCTTTGCCACCGCACTCCAAAAGGGTTCGGTTACCCCGAAAATAGGATTGGTTGGCGGCCGAGGGAGGATGGACGGTGGATGGGGACTGGAGAGGGTGATTCTTCTCTATTCGGAGAGGCTTTGCCGAGCCTTGAGCACAACTGCGAGCGGACGCTGAAGTGACTACACCCTCGTACGGCTCCGCGAAGCGTCGCCCCACCGCAGCACCGCAGGCTGCACCAAAGTGATGGACCTGGTGCAAAGAATGCACCAAACCGCACTCCGTCCCTCATGCACCACGGTGACCAACGGACGCACGATTGATTTAATCCTGAGCGGAACAGGCGCTTACGCGATCCGGTCGATGTGCGGCACGCCCTGTGCATTCAACGAGCCGATGAGAAAAATGATGGAGGGTTTGCTCGCGTTACAAACACTTCAATTCGACAGCCGGTCACGAAAGGTTGCGGCCCAAACGGAAATCGAAGTGCTCCGACGGAAGATGCCAACGTCAATTCTCGCGGACTACGAGCGGCTGGTCTTGCGAGGGAAAAAGGGCGTCGCCATTGCCCGAGCGGGCGTTTGCAGCGAGTGCCACCTGCGGATTCCCGTCGGCAAACTCGCCAGCCTGCGGGACACCGATCGACTTCATCGGTGTGACAACTGCGGTCGTTACTTGTATCTGCCCGACGGCGAATCGATCGGGTTGAGCGAACCCAAACCGGCGTCGGCCAGTACGCGGAGACGGCGAGCCCAAAAGGCTGCCATCCAGGCTGACTGAATCCGCGGTCGTTCGACGATTTGTTCGCCATGACATTGGCCGACTTCACGAGTCCAGGTCTGATTATTCCTCACCTGCGCGGTCACGATGCCGCGTCGGTCATTCAGGAACTCAGCCAGGCCTTGCAGCACGAGAAGCGCATTCAAGATCTGCTGCCCTTCTATCACGCGGCGCTGAACCGGGAATTCATGGTCGGCACCGACATCGAAGCCGGCCTGGCCTTTCCGCACGCGCGGTTGCCGGCGGTGAAGGAAGTTTCCTTCGCGCTTGGACGCAGTGATCAGGCGCTGGGTTGGGGGACCAAAGTTTCCGGCTCGGTGCGGATCGTGTTTCTCGTAGCCGTCCCCGCCACCGACTCCACGCAATACCTGCTACTGAGCTCCGGACTGGCGCGACTGGCCAAGGATTTTCGGCTGGTGGAGACCCTGCTCGCGGCGCAAGACACGTTTCAAATCGGGGAAGTGCTGCGACGGGTCGAACTTCGCGGCCATCCAAAACCGCTGGAGCCAACGGCCGCCTTCAAAGGGAACGACTGAATGATGGTTCCGCTGCTCCTCGCGATTTCCGCCGTCGGAATGCTCCTCAGCATTCTCGCCGGAGCGCGCGCGCCGAAAACGTGGCTCGCTGGGGCGCTGGTGGGGGCAGTCGCTGGACTGAGCGTCTCAGTGGTGGCGCTGACCACTGGCGAGGTCTGGGACTGGCGAGGCGCGCCCACGATGAGCGGTGAAGTCATTCACTTGCGACTCGACGCAATCAGCGCGGTGTTTCTTGCGCTGCTGAGTGTGGTGGGCGGGGCCGGGACTGTTTACGGGCGCGAGTATTGGGCGGAACGGGCCCATCCGCGCTCAGCGCGTGCCGGCCGGGTATGGTGGAGTTGGATGTGGGTATCTCTTGGATGGGTGCTCCTCACGGTCAACGGATTGCATTTTCTCATCGGCTGGGAGTTGTTCACGGTGAGCGCCTATTTTCTGGTCACGCTGGATCGCCAGCGCGGTGAGGTGCGCAACGCCGGGTGGTTGTATCTCGCCGCTTCGCATGCGGCCGCTCTCTGTCTATTTGCCTTTTTCACCCTCCTGGCGGCCCGTACTGGCAGTTGGGAACTCGGGGCTATGCGTGACCAATCCGAACTCGCGCCGTTGTTCTGGCTCGCGCTGGCCGGCTTTGGTTTAAAGGCGGGGTTGTTTCCGTTGCACATCTGGTTGCCTTCGGCCCACGCCAACGCGCCGAGCCATGTGTCGGCCATTTTATCAGGTGTGACGATTAAGATGGGGATTTACGGACTTGTGCGTTTCACCGGTTGGTTGCCCGTGCCACCGGAAGCCGGTTGGGTGGTCGCGTTCCTCGGCATCACCAGCGCGGTTCTCGGTGTCGCGTTCGCGCTGGGTCAACACGACCTCAAACGCCTGCTCGCTTATCACAGCGTCGAAAACATCGGCATCATCCTCATTGGACTTGGTTTTGCGCTCGTCGCGATGGGGCAGGGGGAGGCGACCTGGGGGCGCCTCGCGTTGGCCGGCGGACTCCTCCACGTCTGGAATCACGGCCTATTCAAAGCGCTTTTATTCTTCGCGGCTGGTTCGGTGTTGCACGCGACCGGCACGCGTGAAATGAGCCAGCTGGGGGGCTTATGGCGAATGATGCCGTGGACGGCGTCGCTCTTCGCGTTGGGAGCGGCGGCGATTTCAGGCCTACCGCCGCTGAACGGATTCGTCAGCGAGTGGCTCGTCTATCTTGGCTTGTTCGAGGCCACGATGGCTTACGGTTCCTCGGCCTGGGCGGCGATTCCGGCGGCCATTTTCCTTGGGTTGACCGGAGCGCTTGCGCTGGCGTGTTTTGTGAAGGTCTGCGGAGTGGTGTTCCTGGGCGCTCCGCGTTCGCTGGCGGCAGCCCGCGCGCACGAAAGTGGCCCGGGGATGCGAAGCGCGATGATTTTGTTGGGCGGAGCCTGTGTCGCCCTTGGTCTGGCGCCCGTGGTGTTTTGGCCGGCGATCGCGCGAGCGGTGGAGGTATGGAACCCGGGTTGGATCGGAGCGCCCGCGCCGATGGCACTGGGAACGCTCAGCCAGTTTCAAATCGCACTCGCTGTCCTCACGGTCGGAGCGGCCGTCTGGCTTTGGAGGCGCGTGCAACGCGACGGTTGGACGCGCTCGGTGACCTGGGATTGTGGCTACGCGAACCCGACACCGCGGATGCAATACTCCGCTGGTTCGTTTGCTGGAATCATCACGGAATGGTTTGCGTGGATTTTGCGCCCGGTACGCCACCAGGA
>DLVS01000197.1 GCA_003445095.1 Verrucomicrobiales bacterium | reverse complement strand
GAGGAAGCGATCTTGAAGGTTTCACCAAGACTGGAAAAGCTCAATTGGCGAATCGAGAGCAATGCAGATGGAGGCCAACCATCGACGCTGTTTCCTGATCGTGGGTCAACAGTCCAATTTGTAGCATCCGACCGCCATGACAGAGCCAAGATTTATTTTGAACTCAAGACAAAGAGCGGCAACTACAAGGGATCGATTCCGGTCGAGGTCTTTGCCCCGACTGGAGTCGAGTTTTCCCACCTGGGTGCAGCGGGTTTCAAACGAGTATCGGGAGGCACGGAAACCGAACACATATTACGAGGGGTGTTCAGCCCGACTGACGTGAGTTGGGCTTATATCGAGTGGTACGAGGATGATTCGCCCATCATCCGCACAGAAGACTTCGTGGGATTGGATGGCTACGCTCACTGTAGTGGATCGGGGGGATGCAATTGGACGCCGCTGAGGGCAGTTCCGGCTGGGAACTGTGCGTCTTGTGGGCCGTTAGATAAGGGCAGCATTCCTAATTTCGCGCCGTGGATACAACCTAGTTCCCGAGGACTGTGGGGCTTTCAGTTCCAAATACTCTATCGTGTGCTCGGGAGTCCTAGTAATGCTGCGAAGATAGCGGACGTTTATGACTTCTGGGTGTTCGATGGGTCTGGTTCTTTTTACCACTCGAAATCGACGACTGCTGGACTTCCGCGAACATCACCAATTTTCTATTTCACAGACGAATCCTCTTCCAGGACGGATCCGTCACGGGGGGAGTGTTGTCTTTTCGATGAATAGGTTAACCGACAGAGTAAAGTGGCTGGCCGCTTTTTGGGCTTTCGCCGGCGTTGCTTCGTTATGCGGCCAAGAACTATCGCAAGTTCAGGTCGATGAAACTTGGATCTACTCGGTGGGAGGCCAGGTGGTAGAACTTTACGATGAACGGATCGATTTGGAGGACATTTCTGCCCCAGATGCGTTTGGCTCGGACGGCCCCGGTAGCACCCCAGACTTTGTAAGCGACGATATTTTACGTGTCTTTGGCGTCAGTACTACCGGCGGCACCAACCTCTATGCCGTCAGCGAATCGCTCCGCATCCGGCAGGGCGAAACTACTTATATCCAAGATTTGACTGTCACTGACATTCCGCCACGTAAGCCGGAGTCGCTCCAAATCATTGCTCCGAGCCGCACTATTCCTGTCGGCACAACCAATCAACTGCGCGTCATCGCCCATTATGCCGATGGGGGCACCAATGATGTGACCCGTCAGGTTAACTGGACGTCGTACCGGGTGAGCAATTCGAGAATTGGCATCGTGAGTGCCGACGGGGAGATCGTAACCACAGGCTCGGGCAATTTGCTCATTACCGCTGGTAATGAAGGAGCGACCGCCGTTTTGGGACTAAACGTTACCAAGTTGGCCGATCAGGTTGTGACTCTCTTTGGATCCGTCCAAGATGCCAATGGTAACCCGGTCGCTGGCGTAGAGATTCAGCTTTTCGGGTTGGAAGGAATTGATAGTGCAATCACTGATTCGGATGGCGGCTATTCCATTTCCATCGTCACTGAGGGCCTAGCCGTCGAGCGGATTCGTCTCAACATTTACGCGCACATTGACCAACTGAACGGACATGACTGGGGGGGGATTCTTCGCGGCATTTCACTCCCACGCTCAGGCCGCTTGGAAGTAAGGCCTCTCGTAATCGCGCCCCTACCAGCGGTAAAGGAAAACTTACGATTCACTGCGACCGCGTTTCATTCTCTTGCTTTGCGCGACGATGATTCGTTGTGGGGCTGGGGCATGAACTCATCGGGTGGACTGGGCGATGGTACGAAAACTAACCGCGCGTTCCCGACAAAGATTGGAGGAGATACTCGATGGACCTTTGTGGCGCAGGGATCAGCGCATCATTCGGCCGCTGTGGACCGCGACGGTGTGTTATGGACTTGGGGCGACAATAGCTTTGGGCAACTCGGGGATGGCACCGTGGAAAGCCGTTATGTGCCGCAGCCAGTTGATGGACGATGGCGAGCAGTCGCAACGGGCAGGTGGCATACTCTAGCAGTCCGAGAGGATGGCACTCTCTGGGCATGGGGCAGAAATCGCGAAGGTCAACTAGGAGACGGCTCCACAACCAGCCGCCGAACACCAGTGCAGATCGAATCTGGCGAACGGTGGAGAACGGTCGCGGCCGGCGATCAGCACTCCCTGGCCATTCGTTCGGATGATACCCTCTGGGCGTGGGGAGGGAACAAATATGGACAATTGGGCGACAATACTTCGAGAGAACGCTCCACGCCCGTCGAGATTGCACCCAGCGAACGATGGCTCACCGTGGCTGCAGGACCAAACCACTCATTGGGCCTACGGTCAGACCGTTCGCTTTGGGCCTGGGGTGAGAATTCTCGTGGGCAGTTGGGTAACAATAGCCGAGTCGATCGGTTCGGCCCCATACTCATTGAGCCGAGCGAGCGATGGACCGCGATATCTGCCGGTGGGATCTACCTAGGCGAAGGCCACTCCGCGGCGGTGCGAATTGATGGCACGCTGTGGGTATGGGGGGATAACGAGGAGGGCCAATTAGGAGACGGAACTACCCAAAGAAAGTTGACGCCAACGAATGTCCGGGCCGATGACCGCTGGCTCGCGGTTTCCGCGGGCGGACGGCGTATATTGGCTCTTCGGTCCGATGGCACGTTGTGGAACTGGGGCGAGAATTGGGACAGCCTCCTCGGCGACGGCACTGCCACACTTCAAACAATTCCTATGATCGTTCAATCGGAAGAACGCTGGAGAAGTGTGGCCGCCGGGGGAAGCCATACTCTTGCTGTTCGTGCCGATGGGAGCTTATGGGCTTGGGGGCGAAACTCAGAAAACCAAGTAGGCGATCTGACCCAAGGTAACAGGTTGGTGCCGGTGCAACCGTTTGGTACGAGCGGGAGGTCGTGGCAAGCCTTGGCGGCTGGGTGGAGGCATTCAGCCGCTATTGATGGTAACGGGAGTTTGTGGACTTGGGGACTGAATTATGATGGACAGTTGGGCAATGGGACTACAGATGAAGTCCGTTGGCCATCGCCGGTCAAACCGGAAGTCCAATGGAAATCGATCACTGCTGGTTACGCGCACACGATTGGTCTATTGAGGGATGGTTCGCTGTGGGCGTGGGGGGCAAATGAGACTGGGCAAGTTGGCGATGGCACCGGACGAGATCAGCCGTCGCCCGTCGCTATCAGGGTGAGTGACCAGTGGGATGCGGTTGCGGCAGGGGGAGGAGAGTTGGGCAGTCATTCATTAGGATTAAACCCTGAGGGAAGAGTCTGGGCCTGGGGCAAAAATAAGTCGGGACAGCTAGTTGACAACACGGATGTCGACCGCTTTGAGCCCATCGCGGTCCTGCCTGCGGAACGTTTTTTGGGATTTGGCGCGGGTTGGTATAAGACCTTTTTGATAAGAGACGACGGGCTGATGTTTTATTCAAGCTGGGCTGGGTTGTCGTTGGTTCCAGGCGGTTCGTGGCGATCGGTTGCGGCGAGTTTCGATCATCACCTTGCGTTGCGAGTTGACGGTTCGTTGTGGGCGTGGGGCAGGAACTACGAGGGACAACTTGGCGACGGTACGCAGGAATATCGATTCGATCCGGTTAACATCGGTCCGGGGACGCGGTGGCTGATGGTATCGACGGGGGAAGAACATTCGGTAGCGCTGCGCGACGACGGCACACTTTGGGCTTGGGGAAGTAATGAGTATGGCCAGCTTGGAGTGAGTCCCTGGAGGCAGGTTTCAGGAGGCGCTGTTTGGGGAGTACCCGACCAGTAAATCGAAACGTGAAAATCACTTTTCAGCCTCAGTCATTAATCACTTATCGAAGTGACGATCGACTCTGGTTCTGCTGGCATCGTATTTTGCGTCGGTGCTTTAGCTAATGAGGCAGCTCGCCCTCGGTTAATTCGATGCCTTACTTCCGCCCAATCTAACGACAATGGCGGCAATCACTATCACCGGCGAGGCCTTTCCGGACACCGGCGTAATGGCTCGGGTGCCGATGGTGTCCGTTCCTTGGAGCGCCTCGGGTAGGAATTTTCGCTGAGCTATGACCGGACCGGCGATTCAGTTGATTGCGGCGGGGAGGCTTGCGCTTGTGGTCGGACTAGTTAGCAGCTGGTTGGCCTCCGCGAGTCAGGTCGCTCCTAACCCGGTCTCCGCCTGGAATGCGCTCGCGCTGGAGGCGATCCGTTTCGCGAATACTCCGCCGCCCATGGCGTCGCGGCAATTAGCGATCATGCATACCGCGATGTTCGACGCGGTCAATGGACTGGCGCCGAAATATGAAAACTACCGTCAGCACACGAACTCACCGACACCCGCGTCGGCATCTCCCGAAGCTGCCGCGGCGGCCGCGGCAAATCGCACATTGCGATACTTGTATCCCCAGTTCACGACCACGATGGATGCGGCTTTGCAGGCTCATTTGGCCTCGTTACCCGATGGCCCGGAGAAAACGGCCGGCGTCGCGTGGGGGCGTCAGGTGGCTCAGAATCTTTTGCTTCAGCGCGACTTCGACGGGTCGAATTACGGGGCGGATTATCGTGCTTCTCCTCAGCCTGGGCATTGGCAACCCACACCACCGCAGTTCGCCAGCCCGTGGTTGCCGCAATGGCCGCGGCTCAAACCGTTCGTGCTCGAACGCGCCGATCAATTCCGGGCGGAACCGCCGCCGGTGCTGGACGGCCCGGAGTGGGCCGAACAAATGAATCAGGTTAAATCGTTGGGCGGGCGCAACAGCACCAATCGAACGCCGGAACAAACTGAAATCGCGTTCTTCTGGGCGGACGGCGTTGGCAGCGAGACACCGCCCGGACATTGGAATGGCGTCGCTCAGCAGTTCGCCAAGACAAAGGATCTGCCTCTGCTCGAATCAGCGCGCCTCTTCGCGCTGCTCAATCTGGCCCTGGCTGACGCGGCGATTTCCAGCTGGGACAGCAAGTATGCTTACGATTGGTGGCGTCCCATCACGGCCATCCGCGGCGCGAACTCCGATGGAAATCCGGCGACCGAGCCTAACGAGAATTGGACTCCGTTGATTCTCACGCCTCCTTTTCCCGAACACACGTCGGGCCATAGTACCTTCAGCGCGGCGGCGGCGGCGGTGTTGCAGTCGTTGAACGGAAGCGATGACTTCAAGTTCACGCTGTACTCGAACGGCCTCTTTGGAGCTGCGCGAACCTATGACCGATTCTCGGAAGCCGCCGCCGAAGCCGGCATGAGTCGTATTTTCGGCGGCATTCACTTCATGGCGGCGAATCGCGAGGGGCAACGGACCGGGAAAAAAGTGGGGGAGTATGTGATCCAGCACGCGCTGCGGCCATTGGACAAATGATTCGCGACAGGTTGGAGACAAGAAGCATAGCAGCTGGCGGGCGCGCCAGACCGACCACGTGACGTCGTCGGTCGCGCCGGACGCGGGCACGCGCCTCAACGCGACAAACCTAGTCCGCCGGATCATTAAAATTCCGACCGAATTTGACGGCCGCCCAATCGTCTAAGGCGATCTCCAGCGTTGACTGGGGATTGCAATCCAAACGAGCGGTGAGAGTTTATCCATGATGATTCGCGTTCGATTATCACATTGCTTCAGTGCATGGCTGACTGGAGCCGTCGTGTTGGCCGCTCCGGCACCCGATCGGGTTCAGTTCAATCGGGACATCCGGCCAATTTTATCGGACAACTGTTTTGCCTGCCACGGCTTCGATGCCAAACACCGCAAGGCCGGATTGCGACTGGACGTGGCGGAAGGCGCTTTTTCTCCGAACAAAGACGGCGTGATCGCCATCAAGCCGGGAAATCTTGCCGGGAGCGAACTGTGGAAGCGACTGCTCGCGACGGATCCCGATGATGTGATGCCGCCGCCGGAATCGCACAAGACGCTGACGCCCGAGCAAAAAGAACTGATCAAACGTTGGATCGAACAGGGCGCCGCCTACCAAAAGCATTGGGCCTTCGAACCCGTGGTGGATCCGCCTGTACCAAATGTGCCATCCACGAGTCCAAAGGCGCGCAATCCCATCGACGTGTTTCTGGCGGATCGGCTGAAAAAGGAGGGATACCATCTCGCTACGGAGGCCGATCGCCCAACGTTGATCCGCCGGCTGAGTTTTGATCTGCGCGGGTTGCCGCCGACCGTGGCCGAGGTGGATGCGTTCCTGGCCGACTCACAGCCGGGAGCGTACGAGCGCTTGGTCGATCGGTTCTTGGATTCACCGGAATATGGGGAACATATGGGCAAGCACTGGCTCGACGTTGCGCGCTATGCGGATACCCACGGTTTGCATCTCGACAATGAACGACAGACCTGGGCCTACCGCGACTGGGTGGTGCAGTCCTTCAATCGCAATTTGCCGTATGACCAATTCACGATCGAGCAACTCGCGGGCGACCTCTTACCGAATCCAACACCCGACCAATTGGTGGCCACCGGCTTCAACCGATGCAACGTGACCACGTCGGAAGGCGGCGCGATTGATGCCGAGTTTTTGTTCCGGTATGCGGTGGATCGAACCGCCACCACGGTGCAGACCTGGTTGGGACTGACCGCAGGTTGTGCCGTGTGTCACGACCACAAGTTCGACCCGCTGTCGCACAAGGAATTCTATTCGCTGTACGCTTTTTTCTACAGTGCGGCCGATCCGGCGATGGATGGTAACGCGTTGCGAACGGCGCCGATGCTCCAGTTGAAATCGTCGGACGATGAACAGGAATTGGCCAAGTTTAAGGAACGGATCGAGACGGCCGAAGCTAAGATCGTGGCTGGATTGCAAACAGTCAGTTACACCGATCCCGCCTCGCTGAATCCGCCACCGGCCGCCCGCGAAGAGGAAATCGTGTGGCTGGATGACGACGTGCCTTCGGGCTTCAAACCTCAAGCGGGGCCGAACTTGGTGACGGCCGAAAACGGAAAAGTGTTCTCTGGGAAACGTGCCTTGCGACGGGAAGACACGGGAGTGGGCCAGGACGTATTTGAATCAGACGGGCCCAAGCTGACAATTCCGGATAACGCCCGTTTGTTTGCCCACGTGTTCATTGAGCCCGCCAACCCGCCGAAGGCCGTCATGTTGCAGTTCAACCGCGACGGGTGGGAACACCGAGCCATCTGGGGAGATGCCGATGCGATTGGCTGGGGCGAGAAGGGCAAGCCGAGCAGGGCTCACCTGGGTGATCTACCGAAGACCGGCGAATGGGTGCGCTTGGAAGTCCCCGCCGAGGCCGTCGGATTGAAGGCGGGCGATCAACTACGTGGCCTCGCCTACACACAGTCGGGCGGAACCGTCTTCTGGGATAAATCCGGAGTGTTGGGGCGAACGGATCCCGCCAACGATCCGCGGCATTCATTCGCCGTTTGGACTCAAAAGAATGACGGCCAAGAAGAGAAGGGATTTCCCGAAAATATCCGCAAGATTTTCAAAGACACGGGAACCACGAATCGGACGCCTGAGCAAGTGAAGCAGTTGCGAGATTATTATTTGTCGCAAATCTGTCTGGTTACCAAACCTACCTTCGACCCGTTGAACCAAGCCGTCGCCGAGTTGCGCAAACAACGCGACGCGTTCAATGACGCGATCATACAAACGTTCGTCTTCCGCGATCTCGAGAAGCCGCGGGATAGTTTCGTCATGATGCGAGGCGCCTACGACAAGCCCGGCGAAAAGGTCGAACCAGGTGTGCCAGCGGTGCTACCTCCCTTGCGTCGAAACGGCGCCGTCGCCGCCTCCGGTGGAGCGAATCGCGCCTCAAGCGAGGAAGCAGTAGCCACAACCGCGGCTAACAGTGACACCTTGCCCCGAGCGAATCGGCTGGACCTGGCCCGTTGGCTAATGGACCCCGAGAACCCACTCACCGCGCGGGTCGCCGTGAATCGTTTTTGGCAGCAGCTATTTGGGATTGGGTTAGTGAAAAGCTCCGGCGATTTTGGTTCGCAGGGGCAACCTCCTAGTCATCCGGAGTTGTTGGATTGGCTCGCCACCACGTTCCAGGAGTCCGGCTGGGACATAAAAGGATTGATCCGGTTGATGGTTACCTCTTCGGCGTATCGACAGAGTTCCACCGTAGCGCCGGAGCTGCTCAATCGCGATCCCGAGAATCGCCTGCTCGCTCGCGGTCCGCGTTTCCGACTCGATGCAGAACAGTTGCGAGACAACGCGCTGTTTGTTTCGGGACTGCTCGACTCGACCATGGGGGGCAAAGGGGTCAAGCCGTATCAGCCACCCAACATCTGGGAGCCGGTGGGGTTCGTCGGGTCCAATACTCGCGAGTACAAACAGGACACCGGGTCAGCGTTGTATCGGCGGAGCATGTACACGTTTTTCAAACGGACGGCGCCGGCGCCATTTCTGAGTACGTTCGACGCGCCGAACCGAGAACAAAGCTGTTCGCGTCGAGAACGGAGCAACACTCCACTTCAGGCGTTGCAACTGATGAACGATGTTCAGCATTTCGAAGCGGCTCGGGCCCTGGCCGAACGGATGTTGGTGGAAGGGGGCTCTACGCCGCAGGAACGGTTGACCTTCGGATATCGCACTGTGTTGGCGCGCCTCCCTTCGACGGACGAACTTGCGATCGTTTCAAAGGCGCTGAACCAACATTTAGCTCGCTACTCGGCTGATGCCGAAGCAGCGAAACTAGTCATCACCGTGGGTGAATCTAGGCCGACGGCTCAGTTAGCCGCGCCTGAACTGGCGGCTTACACGCTCACCGCAAATCTGCTGTTGAATCTTGATGAAACTGTGACCCGGAACTGAAAGGAATTCGATGAACCCATTGCTTGATTACCAGACGTTGCAGAATCGCCGACAATTCTTCGGCCATTCCGGGGTTCGCCTCGGCGGGCTGACGCTCGCTTTGTTGGGGGCCAAATATGCTGGCGGCCGAGCCCTCGCGGTCGCCGCACCTGAGCAGGTTCATCCGCCCTTGCCGGGTTTCCCGAACTTTGCACCCAAGGCGAAGAACCTGATCTATCTTCACATGAACGGCGGTCCCTCGCAGTTAGACCTGTGGGATTACAAACCGAATCTCCGAGCGCAGTTTGACAAAGATTTGCCGGATTCGATTCGCATGGGCCAACGCATCACCACGATGACGTCGGGCCAAGCGCGGCTGCCCGTGGCACCTTCGATGTACAAGTTCACTCAACATGGCCAATGCGGCCGGTGGGTCAGTGAGCTCCTGCCGTACACGGCCGGCATTGTGGACGACATCGCATTGATCAAGACGGTCCACACGAACGCGATCAATCATGATCCCGCCTGTACGTTTGTGATGACGGGCAGCGAGATCCCGGGAAAGGCCAGTCTAGGTTCATGGCTCGCCTACGGCTTGGGCAGCGAAAACAACGATTTACCGGCGTTCGTGGTGCTCACGCCGACGTTTCCGGCGACCGGCAATGGACAGGCCCTCTTTACGCGGATGTGGAGCAGCGGGTTCCTGCCGGGACGGTTTAACGGAGTTGCCCTGCGTCCTGGAGGTGATCCGGTTTTGTACATTCAAAATCCGCCCGGCGTCAGTTCCTCGGATCGCCGGACGATGCTCGACGCGCTCAATCAACTCAACGAGCGCAGTTTTCGGCAAATCGGTGATCCCGAGATTCAGACCCGAATTGCGCAATACGAGATGGCTTTTCGGATGCAATCCAGCGTTCCGGATTTGGTGGACTTCTCGAATGAATCGCCGGCCACGCTCGCGCTGTATGGCGAGGATGTGAAACGAGCTGGCTCCCACGCCGCGAGTGCGTTGCTGGCGCGTCGAATGATCGAGCGCGGGGTGCGTTGCGTACAAATCCTCCACCGAGGTTGGGATCAACATGGCGATCTGCCTAAGCAACTGGGTGCCCAATGCAAAGACACCGATCAGGCCTGCGCCGCCTTGGTCACGGATCTCAAACAACGGGGACTGCTCGATGAGACGCTGGTTATCTGGGGTGGGGAGTTTGGCCGGACAGTCTATTCGCAGGGCACGCTCAAGCCGACCGACTACGGCCGCGATCATCATCCGAAGAACTTCTGCATGTGGATGGCTGGCGGCGGCATCAAGGGAGGGATCAGTTACGGCGAAACGGATGATTTCAGTTACAACCCGGTGGAGAATCCCGTCCATATCAATGACCTCAACGCCACTCTCCTGCACTGCCTGGGCATCGATCACCTGCGCTTCACCTACAAGTTTCAGGGTCTTGACCAACGCTTGACCGGCGTAGAGCCGGCAACGGTCGTTAAGGATATCTTGGCTTAATACAATTTTCGCGTGGGGTCGCGGAGCTTTCGGCGTAGCGGAGGGACGATGCGCTCTCTTGCTTTCGCACCGTCGCGGGAAATCAACCGTCCGATAACGACTCACGCACTTCGGAAGTCAGCGCTTCCTCCCGTCAGCGACTACTCCCACGAACCGGCGTAGCGGAGGGGACGACGCGCTCTCTTGCT
>DLVS01000271.1 GCA_003445095.1 Verrucomicrobiales bacterium | reverse complement strand
GTTAGATTCTCGCGCAGCAATTGCTTCTCCGCTTCTGCCACTTTCACCGCCGAGTTGAGACTGGCGACCTTTTGCTCTGCTTCCGCCCGAGCGGCGGCCAACGAGGCGGTTTGCTCTCGCTGACGTTCGAGTTCTTCCTGCAGTTTGCGACGCTCGGCTTCGCTGGTTCGGACAGACTCCGCCAGCGCCTCGCGATCTCGTGCCGTTTCCGTCAAGTGGGTTTGGGTTTGGTCGAGCAACTCACGGGTTTGGGTCACTTGCCGGGTTTGCGCCGTCAGTTGCTCGCCCAGTTGAGTCGCGGACTGACGGGTTTGAGCGAGAGTCGCCTCGAGTTGACGGCGTTTTTCTTCCGACTGAGCGACCGAACTTTCGCGCGCGGCCAACTCCGAAGCGATCTTCCGGCTCAGCACCTCCCGCTGCGCTTGCTCGTCCACCAAAGCTTCTCGCAGGGCGGCGACCAAATCGTCCCGAACCGTGTTGGTTTTGCCGGCGATGACAAGTTCGCGGGGCCTTTGGACCTGTGGCTCGCTTCTATCCCACCGGGTCAACGCCAGGAGATTGAGCAACAAAAAGTCGCACATGATGAGCAGCAGCGTCCGATTCATCTCATCGAAACGTGAAGGGGTTCGCGACGGGAACCTGACCGGAAGCTGGATCGGTCGAATCACTGGGTCCGGCGGCCAAGCTTTCCAGAATGAGCCGTCGGCGCGCCTGTCGGACGTGGCCGATCTTGATGACGGCGACGCTGATGATTCCCATCAGGTTGGAAGAATAGGCGGCGAGGAGATTCGCTTCCACCAATTGCAGTACTTGCATCACGAGGGCTGCCGCGGTGCCGGCGATGCCGACATAAAGTCCGGCATCGAAGAGGTTCTCCTCGTTTTCGAGCAATTTCAGGCGCACGGATGGGGGGTCTGGCAGGCGGGTGATTTCGCTGATCTTGCGGATGCAGATCACGTAAACGACCAACTGAATGACGCCGAAAATCAGCAGCGTTACGAGCGTGGTGGGCTCCATGATGTTTTTTTGAGGATGAGATGAATTCGCGACGGCGGTCGATTTCGTCAAGGCCGCAGAGTCTAAATAAAATTTTGGCGGAGGAGTCTTGGAGCGGCGTGACGGCAGGGGTTCGCTGGCGATCATGAAGAAACCGCCGAGGAACGCGGCTACCAAGTACAGCGACCCGGTTCCCTCCGAGTGAGCGGAAGCGGACTCGGGAAGACCAATTCGGGAGAAGGCGCGGAGGCTGAGCCCTCCAAGAATCGCGGCGACCAAGAAAAGCGCAGAGCGTCCGAAGGCCCACGCGGCAGGCGCGCGCTGCACCGCCTGAGCGAGAACGTCAGGACAAGCAAGTCCCGGCAGCAGCGGGCGCCCCTCAGAACCCAGGAGACGGACGGCTCCGGCGCCATCGCGCAGCCCTTGGGACAAACCTCGTCGTCCCACGTCGCCAAATTCGTTGAGCTGGCGCGTGACTCCCGCGGCATCTCCGGACAACAGCGCGCTGGAGTACAGCAAGGGCAAATCGCTTGGATTGGCCCGAACGGCCGCGGCAAATTGTTCAAAAGTTGAAATGTCGGGAACGATACGGGCTAACTCGGCCAAAGAACTCCAGTCGAGCCGCCGGGAAAGCGACAGCAAGTTCAAGTAAAGTTCCTCGAGTCGTTGCTGGGCGCCGCGGTTGTCGGGAGCCTGCTCCGCGAGTTCGCGTAGCGTGCGAGCCATCGTCGGAGAAAAACGCTCTCGCTCGTAGAGAGTTGCGGTCAACAAGACTACCGCCTCGAACGGCTGACCGCCCGGTTGATTGGCGGGAACGAACTGTTGGGTGGGCAGGTCCAACGTCTTGAGCAATACCTGGACGCCCGGGGAACGTGATTCACCCAGCCTGGCTCGGAGTTTGGCTCGGGAGGCCGCCGGAAGAAAAACGTCGAACGCCGATACCTGATTAGTGGCGGTCAGTTCGGCGAGTGGCGGAAGCAGGGCCGCCACGGCGGGATCCGGCCCGCCGAGTGCGATGCTCTCCGGGGCGCGGTTCGGGATTGAGGCCAGGGCGGTCGCCACATCGTTGGTTCCCGGAAGCCCGAGCGCGGTGGCGGCTTCATTTAATCGGGTCGAGAGTCCGACGCGTTGTTGTTGGGCTGTTCGAATAGCGCCTTCCACGAGTCCCATTGAGTTCTGTCCCGCGACTTGCAATACGGCGGGGTGCAGAGATCGCCACCGAGCCGGGATAAACCAGGCAATGACCGCTGAAGTCAGGGCGAGGATGAGATAGACCCAGGCTCGCCGTTTCCAAGGTATGGTCGCTTTTAAAGCCAAAATGTACCCGTCGCAGTTCGCGGGCACGAAATCCCGGCTTTAGGCTCAGTCCGCCGTCCCTAGTCCGAACGCGAGGTCCTCAAGCCGACGGACTCTGGCGGGTGTTTATTCTGAGGGGTGCGAAATGTTTACCGCGACCACCGGAATCGTGCCGTAGGGTACCCGGTGCAAACGAGGCGAATTCTGGGGCCAACCACACCTAAAGGAGTCACACTCCGCTCGAGAACCGACAGGCTCGACAAAGCGTACGAGCCCGGATTTCCCGAGAACCTTTCAACCCGCCGACTACTGGACTAGGCCGCAGCCGTCAACCGGGTCCCACTCTGGGATCACGGAATCAACTGCCCGCGAATCTCCCCGCCGGAATGCCCGGGCGGTTGCTGAGAGTGGACGTTGACGTAGGTCTGGCCGGCGACGATGCCGGCCAACTCTTCCGTCGTGAGCGTATGCACGCCTGACAGAATTCCCGAGACCCCAAATTCGCCAGCGGGCACCAAATTGAAGAGTATTCCCGCGGCTCCTTCCGGACCGGCATAACCATGGAGATGCGACGCGATCGCCGTCGCCTTCAGATTTTGGTAGCTCACGAGGTAGGTGGCTTGGAGACCTTGAATCGCAAACAGAGCTGACCCGCTGGCGGAAGTGACCACCGGATTGGGCCGCTCGCTGGCTCCGTCGAGGGTGGCATGGTACAGCGTCACGATCTTCGTGGTTTGATCTTCGACTTGGAGAAACAGGGTAGAGCCAACAATGGGGATCGGTACTGAGTTTCCGTTTGTCGTGACGAGATCAATCCATGGGCCTCCGTCGAGTTCGGGGCGCCCCTGAACCAGGTACGGTGGTATCCCGCCGGTGATGTTCAAGCGGATCGAATTTCCGTCCGCGATCGCAGCCACTTTGAGTTCGGTGGGAGGAGTAACCGACACGACCTTCAGCAGCTTGCCCGAGGATCCGGTAGGCCCAAGATTCGTGGAGCCGCAAACATAGAGTTCGCCAGCGGCGTCCTGGCCAAAGCCTTTGAGCCATAGCCCCAACTTCCGGTTGTCTTCCCCGAGACGAAACTCTTTGAGCTCGGCACCGATTCGGTAAAAAAGACGTCCCTCGGGGGCCTGAAATTCTCCCCAACTGCCGGTCACGTACTTCCCACTCAAATTCGCCAGCGCCGGTCCGCGGTAAACATAACCGCCAATGATAGCGACACCTTCATCGTGATCGAATTCGGCGATCGGATCGACCAGGTTGGGTGGTACTTCGCCGACTGGCGCCAGGGTGACAAACCCGTTGCCATCGCCATTCGGATCGAAAAAGAAAGTCCCTTCTTTGACCGGCCAGCCAAAGTTCCCGCCTTTGGTGATCTGGTCCACTTCTTCGATGTCGTTTTGGCCCACATCGGCGAGCCAGAGATCACCAGTCAGTCGATCGAAGCTGAAGCTAAACGGATTCCGCAAACCGTAAGCATAAATCTCTTTGACGGCATTCGACTGATCGACAAACGGGTTATCGCTCGGGACACCATATTGCCCATTGCTGGAGGTGCGAGCATCGACGTCAATTCGGCCGATCTTGCCGAGGATTTTCCCGAGATCCTGGCCGTTTCCTCCGAGAGAATGTCCGGGACCCTGATCGTCGGCGGCGCCGCCGTCCCCGACCGTAAAGTACAAGAATCCGTCAGTGCCGAATCGCAGGGTCCCGCCATTGTGATTGAATTGGGGTTTGTCGAGCCGCAGCAATTCGCGCCGGCTGGTAGGATCCACTTGATTCGGATGAGCCGGATCGATCCGCCACTCAGCAATCACGGACTGGTGGTTGTTCGTCGTTCCGCCGCTCACCGGGATGATAAAATCAGCCGAAGGTCCGTTGGGTTCGGAAGTGTAGGTGTAAATGAACGGATGGGCCGCAAAGTTGGGATGCGTTGCCAGGCCCAGCAGGCCCCGTTCGTCATAACCAGGATTCAGCGTAACGAGTCGGCTTCGGACATCGAGCATCGGAGTGTTCGGCAGGGTGCCATTTTGGATCACGTGAACGAGTCCGACTTGATCGTAAACCAGCAACGTCCCGCTGCCATCATCCGGGGCGGCGGTCCCCAGCGGCGAGACCAGCCCGTCCGCAATCGTTTGAAGTTCAATCGTGATGTCGCCTTGAGTGATCCGCGCGGGAATCGGATCGGCGATTGCGGCTTGGACGATCACCGTGACCGCTGGCGAAGTGCCCGTTCCTCCATCGGTGTCGGTGGCTTTAGCAGTGAGCAAATGTGTGCCGGCGTTGAGAACTAGCTCAACGCTATACGGAAACGAGGCGTCGGTGCCGATCAAGGAATCTCCGTCGAAGAACTCGACCGACGCAATGGTTCCAGCCGAAGTGGCGGTGGCTTCAATGGTCACGCTGCCCGAGTGACTTAAGGTCGTGTTGTTGGTGGGATTGGTAATCGATACCAGCGGGGGCGGGTTCGAAGCAGGAGTGACGATGACCTTTCCCACCATTCCAAAACCTGCATGAAAGGCGCAGTGATAAGGAAACGTGCCCGGAGTCGTGAAGGTCTTCGAGCAAGAGGTTGAGATGATGCCCGTGCCGCAAAATTTGTCCGCGCCATCTCCCGTCACGGTGTGCGACCCGCCCCCATTGTTCCAGAGCACCGTGTCCCCCGCCTGAATGGTCACGGTTTTTGGGGTGAAGGAGAAATTGTCAAAGACCACTGTAAACGTCTTGGCAGCCGCTCGGGAAGGGGTGAGCAAGAGCCCGGCGGCTAACGCTGCAACGAAGTGGAAGGAAGGTTGGAATCTGGCTTTCATAGTTCGATTTCTAGCGAAACGTAACGAGGTAACGTTTCTAGCCAGAGGCCTCAGTCCGCGTTTTGTTCCCGCGATTTTCAAAAATTTCAGCGGCAAGATGTTCGTCCGGTCCGCTTAGCCGTAACCATGCAATTGGATTGGGGGGCACGCCTTTCCCGGGCGTTGCGGACGGCGCCTCCCCGTCCGCTGGACGCGCGTGGAGTTGTCGCCGTTTGGTGTGTCGTTACGCGCTACGGTGTGGGGGGCGGGGCGCCCGCCACGGGTTCGCTCCCCATTTTCTACTGCCTAGTTACGGCTTAGTGATCGTCGTCAACGCCGCTCGCTGGTCCGCTCGGCTAACCAAGCATAGTCGACTCGGCCATCGATCGGGACTGAAAACGGAAGTGGTCCGGCATCGGGACGAGCGGAGCGGCGAGTCGACTTCGATCGCCAGGAGTGCGTCTCAACATGACCGTCGATGAACGCGAGATTCCCGGAACCCGCGTGGTAGGAAGCGGGGAGGTGAATCCAACTTGGTTCGTCCAGAGCATTGAGGAAATAGCCGTCGCCAATACTGTCGGGGTGCTCGTCGAGAAAGCTAAAGATGGACGTAGGCGCGCCAACCTCAGACAGGCGAAGGTACTGACGATACCGTGGGTTCCAGATGTTGCTGCCATTGGTCACATTGGCCCCGGCGTCCCCGACCATAGCGTTCAGCGAAATGCTCCGCACCCGCCGCGACCAACCCGATTGGCGCTGAATTGAGCTCAAAACATGGTCCGACGGGCAGAGGAACAGGTCAGCGGAACGTCCCACGTAAGAACCGAGCGGACTGCGGCTCAAAAATGAGAGATTCGTATTGCCCGAGTCGAGTTCCCAGTTGAGAACATTGTTCACCCAATTGAGTTCCAAGTTCACGCTGGGGCGCCGATAAGGGCGGCCACCGTCGAAGTTGTTGACCAGCCGGTCCTGATTGTCGTGCGCGTAAAGAAGGAGCGCCTGCTGCATCTGTCGAAGATTAGTCGTACAGACAAGACCGACAGCGTGGGCTCGGGCTCGACTTAACGCTGGCAGCAGTAGGCCCGCCAGAATAGCGACGATGCTCACCACGACGAGCAATTCGATCAACGTAAAGGCCGGGCGACTTCGCGCCGGAACAGCACTTGAAGGAACAGAGTCAGGCAATTTCACCGCAATTAGAGATCGGCCCGGGCCGTCGGCTTGAGTCAGAGTGGCACCACTTTCGGTCCGAGCGAGGGAACTTTGTCTCCGTTCGGGCCTCTCACAAGGCAACACCGGTGAATCAACCCGGGGAAACGGAAGCGGTCTTCGAACAACTGGTGGAAAATTTCTACCGGCCGCTCTACCGCTTCGCCCTGAGTTTGGCCGGAAATGAAGCCGACGCCGGCGACCTCGTGCAGCAAACTTTTTATTTATGGGCCACCAAGGGACATCAGCTTCGTGAACCAACCAAGGCGAAGATGTGGCTCTTTACGGCGTTGCATCGCGATTTTCTCAACCGGCGCCGGCATATCATTCGTTTTCCCCACGACGAACTAGCCGCCGCAGAGCCAGAACTTCCTCCGGTCGAAGCGCGGGG
>DLVS01000304.1:961-3162 GCA_003445095.1 Verrucomicrobiales bacterium | reverse complement strand
CGAGCGCAGCTTCGCCTGGGCCGCCCGCTTCCGCCGGCTGGCCCGCGATTATGAGCGACTCGCCACCACCCTGGCCGGCTTTCACTGGCTCGCCTTTGTCAGTCTTATGCTCCGCGCCCTTTATAGTGCCTGACAGGCTCTAGGGGGCGTAACCCCCCGGCCCGCGATGGCACCCCAACCCGGCGTGCACCAATTCGGATGGCGTCTCGTGGCGCTTCGGCCCCGTGGAGCCGAGCCGCTTCACTTGCTATTGTGCGATAGTTCCCACCCGAGCGAACCCATCCAGTTGTCCATCATGAAACCCAGAACCGGCACGGGAGAGCTTTCGCTCAAGTAAGGTTGAATTTCGGCGATGGTTCGCACCAAACGTTGATTTCCCGACTTGACGACTTGTCCAGCCGGATTGGTTACCGAGTAGGTAAACGCGATTACGGCCGGTGTGTTGTCGGAGATGGTCCGAATGGGAAAGGCGCCGCCCGGATTAGGAATAAACCCCGCTTGGTCGATTTCGGTCACGTCGATGTTAACGGTGTAGCCCAAAGGAATCGAATTCTTGGCAGAATTCTGAATGGAAGCTTGGAGGTCAGGCAAAACCTTGGGGGCGGTCTGCTCGCGCGACAAACCAGGCAATTGGAGGTCGCTGAATTTTGCCGGATCGCCGAACGTGACGACCGCTTGGCCCCCTTTGGGACCGGTTGCGCAGCCGACCGCAGTGAGCAACGTGATCAGGGCGATGAAGATGATCCGGGATGAGGAGCTTGAGTTCATAATTGGAGATGGCTAAGCGGAACCGTCGGTTCAGACGGTTCCTTGAGGATTTCAGTAAAGCGCCTGGACGCGAGTGAAAGTGCCTTGCTTTTTCGGTGAATGGCCGCCGCCGGTCGCCTCGGACGAGGCTCCGCGAACCGCACAGCCACCGATGATTGCTGAGCAACTTCATGCACCATCGTGCGCTGCGGAACAATAGCGACATCAGCCTCGGTTTCCACTGCGCGCTTCATAATCTCAATGTTGCCAAACTTCATCACCATCTTGACCTCGATTCCCGTGTCTCGCCGGTGATGATTGATCCTATCGGACCGGGACGGACTTTGGGTCGTGCTCCGAGAGATTAGTACCATCGCAAACGGAACCACGGCATCACGACTTCGACCGCCACCACCACCAGGAAGATAATGCTGATGGAGGCGTTTAGTTTGAAGAAGGCGGCGTTCACGGCGACTGGATCACGTTTCCGGGCGAGGAAGTGTTCAAACACCAATAGCCCTAGGATGAGCATTAGGCCGATCCAATAGGCGAAACGAAATGCCGACAAAATTCCGAACAAGACGAGCAATGCCCACATGAACAAATGCGCCAGGAAGGCGACGCCCAACGCGTTGCGCGGCCCCCAGCGGACCACCAGCGAATGCAGCCCGTGAGTCCGGTCAAAGTCGTAATCTTGGGTGGCGTAAATGATGTCGAACCCAATCAGCCATAAGACGACCGCGACCGCGAGGGTCAGCGGGACGAATGCACCGAAGCGGATTGCGGCAAGGCCCGTGGTACCGTCCAGATCAGGGAAAAAGCGCAAGGTCCCCTCGACCGCGAGCCAAGCGCCGAGCGGCGCCAAGGCGAGAGCGACTCCCAGCCACACATGCGTGAAATCGGTGAATCGCTTGGTCAAGGAGTAGAACAGGATGAAGAAAAGCGCGACCGGCGATAGGGTGAAACAAAGCGGATTCAAGGCCCACGCCGAAGCGACGAAAGCGGCTCCGCTGGTGACACACAGAACAACGGCGCTCCCGAGGCTGATTTCCCCGGCGGGAAGGTGACGCCGCGCCGTCCGCGGATTTAGCGCGTCGAACTTCCGATCGACCACTCGATTGAACGCCATGGCGCAGGTCCGGGCACACACCATCGCGGCCAGGATGAGCAGGAAGGAGCGCCAACCCGGCCATCCGCGCGTTTCTCTTGCGGCGACGATCATGGCCGCGAGCGCGAACGGCAGGGCGAATATCGTGTGGCTGAGTTTTACGAACCCCGCCCACTTCGAAATCTGCGCAAACATCGGAAACGGAAGCGTGTCTCCGGCGCGGGTAGATTTACAGGCTTTCCTGCCATCGTTGTGGAGTCGCTTGCGTTTTGGAGTGCGCCAGTCCTCTGGCGCTTTGGAGCGGCGCGGCGGGAACAGGGGTCGGGACACCCATTGGTGCGGAGGA
>DLVS01000304.1:0-850 GCA_003445095.1 Verrucomicrobiales bacterium | reverse complement strand
ACACCCATTGGTGCGGAGGACAACGATCGCGCCTTTAGGCTTCGCGGAGGCTCGTGCGCACCGACGACGGTTCCTTTAGTGGTTTCAGCCCAGCCGTTGCCTCGATCTCAGGTCCACATTAGAACCGTGGCGATGCTCCGAATTATCCAAGCCCGGTGCGGGCGTTCCCTCGCTGGTGAAACGCAGGAACACCTTTCGGTTGCTTCCAGCGGAGCGCACCTCAAGTGGTTTGTTATTACCCTACTGTTGGCCTTCGCGTCTGTCCCGGGTTGGTCCCAATCCACGCCCGCCTGGTGGTCGATGCCCAAGCCCTTGCCGCCCCCGGGCCCATCGGAGAAGGTTCTACGCGCCGCCAGCGCGCAGGAAATTCTCACCGCGGCGGAAGTTCTGGCGCCCGGAACCACGCTGTTGATCGAGCCCGGCATTTACAGCCTCCCGCGTCCGCTGGTGCTGCGGCGCCGACAGGACATTACGATTCGCAGTGTCTCCGGCGATCCGAGTTCAGTCACATTGAAGGGCAAGGGCTGGGAACTCGGCGATGACCACGATGACATCCTGCACATCGCGGATTGTCGTGGCGTGCGGATCGCCGGACTCACCTTTGCCGACTGCCGTTCCTACGGCATCAAAGTGGAGGCGGAGCATGGACCGAAGGATGTCCAGATCGATCGCTGCCGTTTCCGGGACATTGGTGTCCGGGCCATCAAGGGTTCCGCGGGCAGGGATCCTGGGGTCCGCGCGCACCGTGGTTCGGTGCGGTTTTGTGATTTTGAGAATAGCCGCATTCCCCCGGCGAACTGGCTGTTCGAGGGCGACTACATCGCCGGCATTGACATGATGGCACTGGAGG
>DLVS01000755.1 GCA_003445095.1 Verrucomicrobiales bacterium | reverse complement strand
CCGTTTATGCCAGTTCCCCGTTCCTCCAGACAAATCACGGACGGGCGCAAACTCAGCGCCGCGGGACGCCCGGCCAGCTTGGGATTCGACCAAATACTTCCCCGAGGTTCTTTCAAAGCGAACGCGGTGCGTCTGGCTGAGCGCGACGGCACGACTATTGGCCACACTAAAAACGTCGACTATTTGCCGAGCCGAGGCGCGGAGCACGGCATCTTCAAAGCTGCCGCGCATTTCGGGAATGATCGCCGCCGAAAGGATGGCAATCAGCCCGAGCACCACCATCAACTCCATGAGAGTGAAGGCCGCTTGGCGGCGCCAGTTAGCAAGGAGAGGCCGCGGCATCGTCTTACCAATTGCCAATGTCAGCCGCCGGACCTTCGCCACCTTCCGCATCGTCCGCTCCCCGCGACCACAAATCGAAGCTGTTAGGATGATGCGTCCCGGGCCTCTTGTATTGGTACGGATGGTTCCAGGGGTCCAGCCGCACTTGCTTCACATAGGGTCCGCGCCAGTTTTTGGCATCGCTGGCCGGGGCCTCGACAAGGACTTGGAGCCCCTCAGCAGTCGTCGGATACCGGTCCATCTGGACGAAGAAACGTTCGAGAGCGGATTCCAGTTCGGAAATATTGGCTTTGGCCGCGCTGATCTTCGCGTCGGTAGTCATGCCAATGAACTGGGGAATGATGGTGGCCGCCAGCACGGCGAGCACGATCACGACGACCATGATCTCGATTAAGGTGAAGCCGGCGGAGCGGCGTGACGGTCGGGAGCGGTTGATAATTTTCACAGAGCGACGAGGAATTTGGTTGAAAGAATCATTGGATGCCGCGGCTCATCTTGAAAATGGGGAGCAGCAGGGCGATGACCATAAAGCCGACAATGGCCCCGACGATCAGGATCAACGCCGGAGCTAGCAGAGAAATCATGGTCTTGGTCCGGGCCCGCATATGTCGTTCTTCAATCGAAGAGACCCGCAGAAGCATCTCATCCAGTTTTCCCGTTTCTTCGCCGACCGCGATCATTTGGACGACGCTCTTGGGGAACAGTCCTAGCCGGCGCAACGGCGCGGCGAGCGAGGATCCTCCCTGGGTTTCTTCCGCGACCTGGGCAATTTGGCGCGACAAGATCAGGTTACCGATCGTGGACTCAACGATGCGGAGAGCGGGCAGGAGCGAGACCCCGCTTTTCACCAGCGTGCCCAGGGTGCGGGCAAAGCGCCCTAGCGCCGCCGACCGAAACATCCCCCCCATGACTGGCAGTCGCAGCTTGGCTAGATCAACGAGTTCCGTCCCGGCCGGAGTCCGAACATAGGCCCGAATGGCGGCGATGAGACCGATCAGGGCGGCCAAGACCCACAACCAATAATGACTCATGAAGTCGCTGACTCGGAGCAAGACTAAGGTTGGCCACGGAAGCACGTTGAGCATCTCCCGCAGCATCGAAAAGAGTTTGGGCATCACCACGGTGAGAAGGATGGCGACCGTGACGATTCCGAATCCGAGCACGAAGAGCGGATAGGCCACGGCGGAGGCCACTTCGCCGCGAATTTCATCTTCGTGCTCCAAGAGATTGGCGAGATCGCTCATGACCGCCGGCAAAGCCCCGGCTTCCTCTCCCACCCGTACCATACTCACGTACAGCTTTCCAAAAAGTCGCGGACGGGTTGCCAGGGCTCCGGAGAAAGACGCGCCCGTCCGAACGGCCGCAGACAGGTCTAAAAGGACCGCGCGCAACGCGGCGTTTTCTTCTTCTTCACCTAACCCTTCTAAGGCCTGGGGAATCGGGATCGCCGCGCCCAGCAAAGCAGCCATCTGGCGAGTAAACGCGGTGATATCCTTGCGACGAACCCCAAAGTTCGGCGACCACCGCGGCGTATCCGGGGTGGTGCGGACCACCGCGGTACTGGAACTCCGAGAAGCAACCGACGTCGAAGCGGCCACTTCGAGACGGGACGGAAACAGACCTCGCTTACCGAGCGCCTGCAGCGCCGCGCGACGATCGTCCGCCTCGATCTCGCCGCTCACCGAAGCGCCATCCCCGGCGATCGCATGGTAACGGAACGCACTCATTCTTGGGCATCACTGGCACAGACGCGGACAATCTCTTCTAGCGTCGTCAGTCCTTCCGTGGCCTTTCGCATCGCGTCCTGCTGCATGGTGATCATGCCTTTCTGGGCGTTGGCTCGCAGCTCAGCGGCCGACCGTTTCTGCAGGATCAACTCACGCAACGTCGGGGTAATGGCGAGCAATTCGAAAATCCCGACCCGACCTCGATACCCACCGCGGCATTGGTCACACCCGGCTCCTTCGAAGAATACCCCTTCGAGGCGCTTGCCCCCGAGAGTCTCCAGTTTGTTCCGCACGGCCGGAGAGACCTCGGCCGGGCGGCGACAGTTAGGACAAATCCGGCGGACTAGACGCTGCCCGAGCACGCCTTCGAGCGACGATGAAATCAAGAAAGGCTCGATCCCCATGTCAATCAGACGCGTAACCGCACTGGGAGCGTCGTTAGTGTGCAGCGTGCTGAACACTTGATGGCCGGTAAGCGCGGCGCGGATGGCGATCTCAGCCGTCTCGGCATCGCGAATTTCCCCGACCATGATGATATCTGGGTCCTGCCGCAGAATGGCCCGAAGTCCGTTGGCAAACGTGAAGCCGCGGCTTGGTCGTACCGGGATTTGGGAAACACCAGCGAGCTCATACTCAACGGGATCCTCGATGGTGACCACTTTCTTCTCGGGCGCGTTCAATCCTTGCAGAATCGAATACAGGGTAGTGGTTTTGCCGCTGCCCGTCGGTCCGGTAGTGAGGAACAAGCCGTGAGGTTTCTGCACCAAATGTTCTAAGGTAGTTGCTCGTTCGGCGCCGAGCCCGAGCTCCCGCGGATGCTGCAGCTTCTCGTCCTTGACCAGGAGCCGCATCACTAGGCTTTCTCCGTGAATGTTGGGCATGGTTCCCACCCGGATATCCACTCGAGCGCCTCGGTGATTGATCTGAATGTGGCCGTCCTGAGGCATGAACCGCTCCGCAATGTTCATGTCGGCCATGATCTTGATTCGAGAGACGAGCGCGGCATGAAGGGGCTTCGGGGGCGGAGCGTTCTCCTGTAACAAACCGTCAATCCGGTAGCGCAATTGCAAACGGTTTTCGAACGGCAAGAGGTGGATATCGCTCGCTCGCTCTCGCAGCGCGGTAGCGATGATGAGATTGACCAAGTTTACCACGGTCGGCTCATTGGCCATCACCTCGATATCGTGGAGATTCTTCGACTCGACCCCGGCGTCCGAAGCCGAATCGAGATTCTCAATCATCTTCTCGACCGTGACCTGATAGCACTCCGAGATTTTCTCAACGATCTGGTCGGCCGGTGCGAGCCGTTCTTCCACCTCGAGGCCACTCAGCAGCCGAATGTCATCCATCAACCGCTGGTCCCCGGGAGTCGCCGTCGCAATGGTCAGGGTGCCATCGCGAGCGGCGAGCGGAATGATTCGGTGGCGCTGAACGAACTCTCCGGGTAACGCTCGAAGGGCCTCGGGAGGAATCACGAGCCGGGACAACTTGCCCTCCGCCTGAGCCCCGCCGGGCACGCCACCTTCAGGCGCCGACAAGCCAATATTCCCGTTCTGTTCGCTGCCGTTGATACTCATTGTTGAAGGTAACGGATGATGCCTTTCCCTCGTCGGGCGAAGACTTTAGGCTGAATAAACCGAGCTCAGGGAAAATTGTTCCGGGAAATTATTCGGGAGATTTAGTCCCGCTGTTGATCGCAGGAGAGCCGGTAGCATTCAAAAATTGTGCTCAAGAATACCGAATGAGAACAAGCCATGATGAGCTGTTTTGATTCTTCCCTATTCTCCACAGTGCTCGAAGTAGGGATCCGCCGTTGCCATTCCGTAACAATTCCGGTTCGTCCGTGAACGCAACTGACCCGGAAGTGACATCTGATTGACACGCTCCGATTCTTCGGAGAAACGCTTCGTGTTCTATGAAGCTTCGAATCGTTCTCTCTTCTCTGGTGGTCGGCTTGTTCGCAACCGGTTGTGTCGGGGTTTCGGTTAACCGCAACTCCGGTTCCTCCACGAAAGGCTCGGCCTCCGACGGATCGGCGAATTCGATGAAACTCTTGGCGGTCGATGTCGAGTTCGCGCATCGGTCGGCCACGCAAGGGGCCGCCAAAGCCTTTTCCCACTACACGGATGCGAATTCCCTGAGGTTGACGGCAACGGGTCTCAACGCGGTGGGCCGCGAGGCTTTCATTGCTGAATTCCGTGACTTGCCCGACGGGGCGCTTACCTGGACTCCTCGCCACGCCGAGGTTTCTGCGGCGGGCGACCTAGGCTGGACCTGGGGAGACTTTGTGTTTCGTGGCCCCCAAGGTGAGCGCCAAGGCCGCTATGTGACGGTCTGGCGGTGGCGTGACGGCCAATGGTGGATTGCGGCCGATATCGGAACCGCCGCTTCCAATTGATGGTTACTTCTTCAGCAACCCCTGGGTCTCAAGCCAGTCAGCAAAGCGCTCAATCCAGCGGTCGGTTGGCAGGTCTTGTTTCCTCATCCCGAAGCCATGTCCCCCTTTGGAAAACAAGTGTAACTCCGCCGGCTTCTTCGCCGCGATCCAATCTTGGTACAGGCTGACGCTTTGCGGAGCGAGCCCGAGGGGATCATCGGACGCCGCCAGGATGAACATTGGAGGCGCGTCCTGGGGAACCCCGCCTCGCTTAATGGTCCAGTTGTAAGCCAGATAGATTGGCGCCACGAAGTCCGGCCTCGTTTCAGGCGTGTAGTTGAAGGCAACCGACGCGGTCACGGTACCACCCGCCGAAAAGCCCATAATTCCAATGCGATCGGGGGCGATTCCGTATTCCTTGGCATGGCGTCGCACGTAACCCACCGCCGCCAGGCCATCAGCCATCGCTAGCTTGACGATCGGCGCGACGATCGGGTCGAGATTCCCTCGAGTCATCAACTCGCGCGTCGGGTCGTCGGTCTGACACTCCACCAGACGGTATTTTAGCACGAACGCCGCAACACCCTTTTCCACGAGCCAACGCGCCACCTCGTTGCCTTCGCTCTCGATCGAAAGCCCGAAGAAGGCGCCGCCCGGGCAGATGACGACCGCGGTGCCATTCGCTTTTGCGGGATCGGGACGGAACACGCTGAGCGTCGGATCCGCGACATTAAAAACGACCCGCGTGTTCCAAAGATTGGTTCGGCTCTCCTTCTCGGAGTGTTTCCAAGCTTCGGAGCCGGGAGCCCGTCCTTCGTAAAGGCGGACGACTTTTTCCTGAGCAACCAGTGGGAGGCAGGCCATGAAAGCGGCGACAGTGAGGAGGTATCGCATGGTGTTAGAAGGTTATTTTGCGCGTAAAATCGGTCCATGTTGAGCGCAAACAAAAGCTCTACCCGCCATGACGTGAGGGAAGAATTCGACGCGTCACTGCGAAGGCCGGCCCAGAACTGTGCCTGGGCCGGGGACGGCGCAACGCGCCATCCCGACCATGTTGGTTCATCGATAGCCCCCAATTCCAAATCGGAGGTGAATTGCGGCCATGAGCCTTCGTAGTCGCTGACGGAAGGAAGCGCTGACTAACGCGCCGCGGTTGGAGTCGCTCGGGGGAGGCTCGACGTGGCGGTGCGAAAGGAAAGTGCGCGTCGTTCCCTCCGCCGGTTCATGGAGAGAGAGCATGGACAGTTCCTTAGACCACCCCTTCAGCACACGGTTAAGATGAGGGTTCTCTAATCGTGACGCACTTCGCCGGAGTCAACGAGGGATCCCTTCTCAGTCTCGCTGATGTCTTGGGATCCTAACCCTCGACACTTCGCAAAAACTCTCGGGTTCTCGCGTGTTCAGGATCTGTAAATATCTTTTCGGTCAGTCCACTTTCGGCGACGCGGCCGCCATCCAGAAAAACCACGCGGTCAGCCACCTGCCGGGCGAGCCGCAAGTCATGCGTCACGACCAGCATGGTCATCCCTTCGTCGGCGAGTTGACGCAACACTGCGCGCACCTCGTCACGCAACTGCGGATCGAGCGCGCTCGTTGGCTCGTCGAGCAGGAGCACTTGGGGCTGCATGGCCAAGGCGCGCGCGATCGCCACGCGCTGTTGCTGCCCACCGGATAATTGAGCGGGGAAATGTTCGGCAAACTCGACTAGCCCCACCTTGAGCAGAAGATCCCGCGCCACGGCTTCGGCTTCCCCGGCGGACCGCCCCAGGACAAAGCGGGGTCCCTCCATAACGTTCTCGATCGCGGTGCGGTGTTGAAAGAGGTGAAACTGCTGAAACACCATACCTGCCCTCAGACGCAGTTGTTGCTGCCGTTCCGCACTAGCCGCAATGCCACCTTCGATCGTCACATCGCCCACGGTGATGCGTCCCCCATCAGCCGTTTCCAACTGATTGAGGCAGCGCAGAAAGGTGGTCTTGCCACAACCGCTCGGGCCGATGAAGACGACGCTTTCACCGGCCGACTGAGTGTGATCCACGCCGTTGAGAACGGTCCGACCGGCAAACTGCTTGTTGAGCTGTTCAACGCGAATCACGATGTAACCTCCGTTCCAGCCGCCGGGCGCCAAGCGAGGCGGTGTAGCTGATGGCGAAATAAATTCCGGCCGTCATTAACCCGAGTCCGATGTAGTCGCCGGTGTCGATCGCGCGAATTTGGTATTCCTTGGTGAGCTCCACCAGGGCAATTACCGAAACGATCGACGAGTCTTTGAACATCGCGATGAAGTCGTTGGTGATGCTCGGCAAACTGATCCGCAACGCTTGCGGTAAGATGACCCGGCGCAGCGCCAATCGTCGCGACATCCCCAGAGCTAGGGCGGCGTCCATCTGTCCTCGCGGCACGCCTTGAATGCCCCCTCGATAGTTCTCGGCTTCGTTGGCCGCATAGTTCAATCCGAGCGCCAGCACGGCCGCGACCCCCGCAGTGAGCTTGAGTCCAAGTTGCTGAGCCAATCCGAAGTAAATGAAGTAAATCTGCAGCAGTAGCGGAGTCCCGCGGAAGATCTCGATGTACGCCACGGCCAACCACCGGATCAGCCTGGGGCCGAACAATCGTCCCACTGCGAGTACCAGGCCAAGCGTGACGGCCAAGGCCATACCACCACAGGTAACCCAAATGGTCGTGACCGATGCCTTGAGCAACATCGGGAGATAAATTCTCCAGTCGCGCCACACCGAGCGTCGCTCGCGGATGGGTCCGCCGTCATCCTTCCAATCCGCCAACTCGGCCTGCTCAGGCCCCCACAGGCCGTATTTCGTATAGATTCGCTGCAACGTCCCGTCGGCAATCAGGGCGTTGATCGCCTCGTCGATGTGCGCCAGCAGTTCGCGGTCCTCCCGGCGCAACCCGACTGCGTAGTAGCCGGGGGATGACGGCGGACCGGCCTTCTTGAGGGTGGGATTCGCGGCCAAATTAACTTCCGCGATCGGCGTATCGGTCAACACGGCCTCGAGGCGCCCTACCTCCAGCTCGCGGAAGTAATTCACGTTATCGGCATAAACGCGGACTTCGAGGTTGCCCTGGGATTCGGCGATTCGGTGGGACGCAGAGGCCGACAGTACCCCCACGGCGCGGCCCTTGAGATCGGCCAACGAACTGACGTTGGTCGCGTCAGCGCGGACGACGAGTTGCTGCCCGTACACAAAGTACGGCCGGCTCATGGCGATTTTGGCCAGGTTTTCCGGTGTGCGCTCGAGGCCGGCAATGATGACGTCGAATTTCGAGCCATCTTCCAGGGCCGGTACCAACATGTCCCAATTGTTCTGCACGAACTCGGATTTCACGCCGAGTTTGGCTGCCAACGCCGCGGCGAATTCGACTTCGAAGCCGATGAGTCGATCAGGGTCCTTCGGATCAAAAAAACTATAGGGGGCTCCCCCCTCGGAATCTCCGCCCCACCGGAGGGTCCCGCGCTGCTGGATGGCTGGCCAAAGCTCCGCGGACTGTGCGAACAGGAAGCTCGTCAGCCAGGCTACTATCCCCACAACTTTCACACCCATCACCCTGGTACTCACCGCACGCGCGATAAGGGGTCGCCGCGAGAATTTCACAAGCGGAAATTGTCGTGGTG
>DLVS01000463.1 GCA_003445095.1 Verrucomicrobiales bacterium | reverse complement strand
GATGAAAGTTGGGGCCGTTCGTGATGCCTATTTGGCCCGAATTAAGGAATTTCAAGAGTCGCTGTTTCAACCGGCCAAAATCGCCAAACTGGTTGACCAAGTGGCGGGCTTGATTCGTCCGGTCGTGGAACAAGAGGGGGATGATATGCTCAAACGCTTCGACCAAGCGGTGGCTGGGAAGACAGCCGAGCCGGCGGAGGGTGGTCCAGGCATGCGGTTCGGTATGGGCAACGGAAAGCCGGTGATGGTATTCGCCCGAGAACGGTACCAATCGGTCGCTGATCAGTTGGCCGGAAAGTCTGAAGGAATCCCTTTGGGCGGTGGGCCGGGAGGGGGCCGTGGTCCTGGTGGACGGGGCGGCGGAATGCGAAATTTCGGGCCAGGGAATTTGTTGGGACCGGCCGTGGTGAAAGCTGCCGATGCCGACCAAAATGGCGCGGTGACGGCTCAGGAATTCACCGCCTTGGCCAATCGCTGGTTCAGTGAATGGGATAAAGAGAAAACCGGCGAGTTAAAGCAGGCCGAAGTCGCCGCCGGCCTCAACGCCTTGATTCCTCCTCCCAACTTCGGCGGTCCTCCACCACCCTGACCGGTCATCGGCAGGACTCACGTCCGGTCCGATTTACGCTGGAGCGAAATTTATTCCGCCGGACTGTCGAAACGGATCACGCTCCGAGACCCTATGGACATCCCATCCGCGAGCTACATTCTTGCCACCGAAATCCGGTCCGCCTTTCGGATGAAACGCAGGATTTTTCCCCCACTTCACTCCACGCGGAGTCATTGTCTTCAACGCACTCTCACCGCGCGGTAAAACCGAGCGCCAGCGCCGGCTGCCGCAGCGTCACGCGCAAAGCCGATGTCGTGACCGGTCGAGAATAGGCCGGCCGAAGTCCACCGCTTCAGATCAGTGCTGACTTGCAACTCATATTCGGCGCCACGCATCAAAGCTGAAGCCTCAAGCGACACTTGGTTCGATCCATCGTGCAACGGATCCACACCCGTCAGCCGGGCAGATCCTTCATCCGGTGACTCGGTGTCGGCGTGGACGACCAGATTCTGGCCGTCAAACGAGACAATTCCCTTGGCCTCGGTGGCAGTCGAGTCGGAGCGCACATAACTGAGGATCGGAGTGTCAGTCGCCCAGAAGGGGCCCCACCTAACGATGCCGCTTCCCGGCGTTAACTCACCTCCGCTTGTGATTCCGGAGACTGTTTCCCTAGCGGGAAGGTACTCCTCGACCGCGAACGACTGCGTTCCAGGCGCCGGGGTAACCCGGAGCGTGACTCGAACGGAGCCGTTGGATTGCCGCTCCTGGGTGCGAACTGCTCGCCCGGCGAGCGGAGGTGGCGAAATCTGGTCCTCGGATCGCGTGGTGCTTACTCCGTTGATCCAACAGAACGGCGGCACTCCGGCCGACGGGTCGTAGACATACTGTTCTCCACCCTTCCACACCGCGGCCGCCCTCGTCACATAGTCCACGGGAATCGGATTGGGGTTCTCGGGCCATGGTTGTTCTCGCTTCCAGGCCGCCGCATAAGCCGTCAGTTCCTCGGCAGTGAGGAAATCATCGGCGGGCTGTCGGTCTGCGGGATGCCTGGCGCTTCCTCGAATTTCGTTATCGCCGCCAATCGGGAACGCCACGCCGTCCGCCACTCCAACCCCGGCGAATCGAGCTGAGTCCACGACTGAGTTGAACACGATGTCGTAAGTGAGTGTTCTCGCCTCATGATCGAAGAAGGGGCCGAACTTCACTTTGCCGGTTGACGGGTCGAATACGCCGCGGTGACTGATATTGGTCACTTGCCAGACCGGCGGAGGAATATTCGGGTCTTCGGGAGAACCGAAGGTGAACGGAGGTTGATCCTCGACCACATAGACGGCGACGTTTGCAGACGGTTGTGTCTGGAGCCGAACTGTGAAGGCCGTCCCAGCCTGATAGCCAGCCGGCAAAGTGCGCGTCACAAACGAGCCGGAGGCGTCACTCGCGAAAATACTGACCGGAGGTGACACCACCGCCGGGTCGGCGAGGTCTCGAACGACGAGTTCATGCCGCCCGGGCTGAAACCGAACGGTGAACTCGTGTTGGACTTCTTCGTCGGCGCGCGGAGGTCGAAAGAACACAACATGCGATTCCGCCACGGGGCGGCCATCCACGAGTAACTCGACATCAGTGATCCCGCCTTCGCGGCCAGTTCCTACGGCGACCACCGGGACATCTCTCCCCGCCGGCACCGTCGAACCGTCTGCGGGTTGGGCGATGACCAGTCGTGGACCGGTATTCTGGCCTTCGACTTGGATGGTCACCGGCGGAGAAGTGAGCCGCTTGTCGGGCCCAAATTGGCCGACCGCGGTCAGCACATACTGACCCGGCCTGGAGGGAGTCCATTGGATCTGGTTGTGCAGCGGAGTTCCGGGCGGAAAGATCGCGTCGACGACACACAGGAAACAGTACTCGCCGATCTTCTCTCCGTTCGCGAAGAACTCGACCGTGCTGACCAGTGATTCGGGATCCTGCCCGATGGTGTCAATGGTGATGGCGTGTCCCAATCCAAAGACTGCGCCATTCCGTGGCTCGACGATTACCAATGAAGCAGGTCGTTCGCCGCCGACCACAACAGTCACGGGCGGCGACTCCAGGACGAGGTTAGGGCCCAGGATTGTCTGCGCGACGAGCACATGGACGCCCGGTGGCGCCGAATTCCATTCGTAGCGCGCGGTGAACGGTGTCGCCTTCGGAGCAGGGGCGCAGTCGCAGACGTCGCAGCAATAGTTCACTGTTGCGATGATGCGACCGTCGGCGATGAACCGGATCATCTCCACTCCTGCGTCCGGGTGGACCGCGGTTGCTTCCAGCGAAATCACGTCTCCCACGTTGAAGTGAGCGCCTTCCGTTGGCCGCGTAAGCACGATGGACGGCATCTCAAGATTGGCATCCTCAATCACGACGTCGGCCGA
>DLVS01000547.1 GCA_003445095.1 Verrucomicrobiales bacterium | reverse complement strand
GCCATACTGAGACCGATCCCCATGCTTGCCCCGGTCACGATGGTGCAGTATCCGGTCAGGTCGAACATGTCCTTGGTGATGTCGGGAATGGGAGCTTTCATGCAATTTGTTGGGTCGAGCGGAGCGAGTTTCGTCAGGCGATACCTGTTTCAGTGTGTCCTTCCTCGACCGGCTCGGCGACTGAAGGATTTTTCATGTGCTGCCATTGTTAAGTCGACCTCCAGTCGGGTGAAAAGAGCCTTTTCGTCACGGCTTTGCACCTTCGCGTGTGATCCCCACTTCGCAGTTTCGTCTTAGGTGAGCTACAATCAAAATCCGAGTCGGTCGGATCATCGTTGGAATAATTCAGCCACAGAAATGGCGAAGCCTGGCACCGCCTTAGATGCCAGAGTTGCTGGGCCACCGACTAGAATCTGCTCGCTATAGTCACCACCTGACAGTGCTCGATAGACTTCAATGCTCGAAACTTCGGGCCTGACGATCCAATATTCCAGTACACCCGCCGCCGCATAGATGCGTGCCTTCTGGCGGTCCAACTCCAACGTAGAAATCGCAACCTCGATCACCAATGAGGCGGTAGTTGGGTGCGCCGCTCGATAGTCGTCTAGTGCCCCGAGGACGACGGCTAAGTCAGGCTCCGGTTCTGAATGAAGCAACGTCAGCGGGCCTTCCTTACGCACCAGCCAACCGACGCCCAAGATTTGGCTCAGTCGCTCGGCCAGCCAGCCAACGATCCATTCGTGCAATGGAGATTTGGATATTTTCTTGACCAGGGTTCCCTCGAGTAACTCAACGTCTTCGCTAAGTAAACCCATCTCGCCGGCTTGGTGGTAGAATTGGACGGAGAGCGGGAAAACCGCTTGTCGAACCTGGGGATCATCAAGGATCGAGGTCACTTGGCTAAGTTAAGACCAACCCCATCGTTTCCAAGCGCGGAATGCTTCCAAAAGTCCCCCTGAACTTGGTCGGTTCAGCCCAAGGTGGCCAGCGCGACGCTGGGTCGATAATCTCGATCGCGAAGTCCATGGGCACTCTCTCGCGTCTAATGATCCGATTTGCGGCCGCATTGCTGTGGCTTGCGGTTCCACAACTCTTCGCCGCTGACTCGCCGCTTAACGTCGTCCTCATCCTGGCGGACGATCTGGGCGCGCACGATCTCGGTGTTACGGGCAGCCAGTTTCACGAGACGCCCAACCTCGACCGACTGGCGCGCGAGGGCATGCAGTTCACTCAAGCTTATTCCGCTTGCACCGTTTGTTCGCCGACCCGTGCCGCTCTGCTGACCGGGAAGTATCCGGCCCGACTCAAAATCACGGATTGGATCGCGGGCCACGACAACCCCAAAGCGAAACTTCGTCCGCCGGCGGATTGGCAGAAGCAACTTTCCTTGGCCGAAATCACGTTGGCCGAGCGGGCCAAAACCAACGGTTACGCCACGGCGCATATCGGCAAATGGCATCTCGGCGGTGAAGGTTTTTGGCCGTTGGAACAGGGATTCGACACGAATCTCGGCGGCTACTTCCGCGGACAACCGCCCAGCTATTTTGTTCCCTACGGTCTGCCGAAACTCGCCGACGGACCGGCTGGCGAATACCTCACTGATCGCGAAGGCGAAGAAGCGGCGAAGTTCATCGCCGCGAACCGCGATCGGGCGTTCTTCCTCAACTACTGGCCCTACGCCGTGCACACGCCGCTGCAAGCGAAGCCCAATCTGATCGAGAAGTATCAACGCAAGCTTGCGACGGTTGGCGGTTCCCAGACGAATGCGATCTATGCCGCGATGTTGGAAAGTCTGGACGCCTCGGTCGGCCGAATTTTGCAAGCGCTCGCCGAGGCGGGAATCGCCGACCGCACCGTGGTCATTTTCACGTCTGACAATGGCGGACTCACCTCGGACCGTCCGCCCGCGACTTCCAACGCGCCGCTGCGTTCGGGAAAAGGCTCGCCTTACGAAGGCGGCGTGCGCGTGCCGTTGATCGTGAAATGGCCAGGAATCACCCAGCCTGGATCCACCTGCGCCGAACCCGTCATCACGATGGACGTGGCGGCCACGGTCGGCGCGGCCTTTCAAAATGCGGAACGCGGAACGCGGAATGTGGAATCGCTGCACGACGGGCGTGATCTTTGGCCGCTCCTGCGTGATCCAAGCGCGACCTTAGGCCGCGAATTCCTCTGCTGGCACTATCCGCATTACCACCCCGGAGGATCGACTCCCTACGCGGCCATTCGCGCGGGCGATTGGAAGTTGATTCAGTACTACGAGGACGGTCGGCACGAACTCTTCAATCTGCGCGATGATCCGGGCGAATCGAAGAACTTGGCGGAGCAACAGCCGGATCGCGTGCAGGATCTCGCTCGGAAACTCTTCACGTGGCAGGGCTCCGTCGGCGCGCAGTGGCCGATGTACAATCCGAATCATGAGCCGAAGCCGATCGCCCAATCCGCGGACGGCTCGGTCCTCTTACATTCGCGCGCTGCGGCGATTCACGGCACGACGCTTCGGTACGAACCTCAGCCTTTCAAAAACACCCTCGGTTGGTGGGGAAGGGTGGAGGATTGGGTCGATTGGAACTTCACAATTACTCAGCCGGGAACTTTCGAAGTCGAAGTGCTCCAGGGCTGCGGCAAAGGGCAGGGGGGAAGCGACGTCCTCGTCGAAGTGGGCAACGCGAAGCTTCCGTTCGTCGTCCAAGAAACGGGCCACTTCCAAATCTTCGTTCCGCGAAACGTCGGACGAGTGACCTTGCCGGCCGGCACGCAAACGTTGGCGCTCAAACCGCAGCGTAAACAGGCCGGCGCCGTGATGGATGTTCGCCAGGTGAAGCTGATTCCCGTGGCGTCAACTCCGGCGGCGAAGTCGTTGCTCGATGCGAAGCGCGTCGTGTTTCTCGGCGACAGCATCACTTACGCGGGAGAATGGGTGGAGTTTGTCGAGGCGTACGTCCGCATGAAGTTTCCCGAAGCTCGACCGGACTTTCTCGACTTGGGATTGCCGAGCGAAACGGTGTCGGGCCTGTCCGAAGATGGCCACGCGGGCGGCGCTTTCCCGCGTCCGGATTTACACGAACGCCTCGGTCGAGTGTTGGAGAAAGCCAAGCCCGATCTGATCGTGGCCTGTTACGGGATGAACGACGGGATCTATCTGCCCTTCGATCCGGAACGATTTCAGAAGTTTCAGAGCGGCATTCAACGGTTGCGTGAACGCAGCGCGGCGGCGGGCGCGAAGGTGATTCATCTGACGCCGCCGACCTTTGACGAAGTGAAGGGCGGACATCCGGGTTATGGCCAAACGCTCGACCGCTATTCTGAATGGCTGCTAAGCCAGCGGACCAATGGTTGGGAAGTCGTCGATACGCATTTCCCGATGAACCAATTCCTCGCCGAGCAACGACGCGTCAATCCGCAGTTCGCGCTCGCCGGCGACGGAGTTCACGTCAACACCCAGGGTCATTGGCTCATTGCGCGCGAAGTGCTCAAGCAATTGGGCGCTTCGGATGATATTACTTCCGCCGCTTCACCCGAGGCGCTGATTGGTTCGCATCCGCGCGGCGCCGAGATACTGAAGTTGGTCCAGCAACGTCAGCGGCTCTTGAAAGATTCCTGGCTGACCTACGTGGGACACGTCCGACCGGGCATGGCGAAAGGGAAGCCGCTGTCCGACGTGGAAACGGAAGCCAAAGAAATTGAGGCTCAATTGCAGAAACTCACGACGGTCTCGTTGCCCGGAAAACGTTCTCTCTGGTTCGGCTTCGATCGCTATGACTTCGAGGTGAACGGAAAATCGGTGCTGGTGGTCGCGCCGAAGATCGAAGCTCCGGGTCGGCCGTGGGTCTGGCACGGGGAATTCTTCGGTCACAAGCCCAACCCCGATCTCGCGCTGTTGGGCCGCGGCTTTTACGTCGTCTATCTGAGCGTGCCCGACCTGCTGGGTTCCC
>DLVS01000634.1 GCA_003445095.1 Verrucomicrobiales bacterium | reverse complement strand
GGTGAGTTTCTTCAAGTCCGCGGGTCCGGGCCAGACGACCAAAATTCCGTGTTCGATGTGGCTCAATGGCGGACTGCCCCTGCCCGACACCGATGGCGATGGACTGACGGACCTGGCAGAGCGCGCCGCTGGCACGTCGCCGATCCTGGCTGACACCGACGGCGACGGCACAAGCGACCGGCTCGAACTGGCCGAGGGGACGAGCCCGTTGGATGGCATCGCGCTGCCCAACGGGCTGGTGGGTGCGGCGGAAATCCCGAACAGCTCGACCCTCACCGTCGCCGCGGAGGACGACGTATTGTACGCCGGCGGCACCGGCGTCGCGTTAACCACGTTTGATCTGACACAGCCGCGTCAACCGGTACGCCTCGGCACACTGGCGTTGACCGGCCAGAACCTGAGCCAGGCGCTGGCCGTGCGGAATGGCCGGGTGGCGCTGGGCGGACCAAACGGCCTGGCGCTGGTGGATGCGCGTGTACCGGCTACACCGGGCCTGGTGGCGCAACTGCCGCTGGGCAACGTCGTCGCTGTCGCCTGGCTCGACCACGACGTAGTGGCCCTGGCGGGCTCGACGCTGCACGTGGTCGAGGGCGCGACCGGCCAGCAACGGCTCGTGCTTCCCCTGCCCGAGGCCGGGAATGACGTACAGGTCGTCGGCGACTTCGTTTATGTGCTCATGACCAAACAGCTCATCATCTACCGGCGGGCGGACTTTCTGCTGCTCGACCAGGGAAGAATCGGCGTGACCGGCGGTGCCGCGCCGTTGGAAACCGGCCGCAAACTCTTCGTGGGTGGTGGGCGGGCCTACGTCGGCACATTCATCGGCTTTTCGGTAGTGGATGTCACCAACCCGGCCAATCCGACACTGCTAGGTTCGCCGCCGTCCACCCAGGCGGCGATTCACGATCTGGCTGCCAACGACGCCGGGTTGCTGGTGCCCGCGGTCAGCTTCTCCGGGCAGAGCACGCTGGCGGTCGGAGCCTACGACATCAGCAATCCGACCGACGTCACCCGCTTCCTCACGTCCTGGCAGACGCCCGGTTTTTGCCGGTCCCTTACGTTACACCGCGGGCTCGCCTACGTCGCAGACACCGCGAGCGGCGTACAGGTGCTGAACTACCTGGCGCCGGACCTCGCGGGTGTCGCGCCCACGCTCAACTTCACGGCGAACTTCCCCCTCGCTCCGGCCCGCGCCGCCTTCGACACACCCCTGCGCCTGCTGGTGGACGCGCGTGACGATGTGCAGGTGCGCGAGGTCACAGCCTTCGTGGATGGGGCACCGATTTCGACGGACGGCAGCTTCCCATTCCAACTTGACTTTACCGCGCCCGCCAAGAACTCGGGCCGCACCAGCTTCACGCTTCGGCTACGCGCCACGGACACCGCGGGAAACACGCGCTGGACCGACCCGCTGGTGGTCGCGCTGGCGGATGACATCACCCCGCCGCGGTTGGTTGCCACCTTCCCCGTCGCAGGCGCCCGGGCGGATAATTTCGGACTCACGAACGTCTTGGTCGAGTTTGACCAGCCGCTCGCCCCGGAATCCATCACCGCGGACATGCTGAGCGTGGTGGGTGCTGGACCGGACAAGCAGTTCGGCACCGGGGACGACGTAACTCGGTTCGGCGAAGTAAGCCAGGCGTCCGACCCGGCCCGACTGGAGTGGACGGGTACGAACTCGTTCCCGACTGGATTATACCGCGTCACTCTGGCGGCAGGCCTGCGCGGCACGAACAACACGTTCCGGACGGAACCGGTGTTCTGGACCTTCGAGGCCGTATCGATCCGACCCCGGCTGGTCGCAGTTACGCCTTCGGGAAGCTCCGCCGTTCCGATTGACGGTCAGGATCAGATTGAGGCACGGATTGATCTCGCCACCACTGCGGCCAGGGCAGCCACCGCCGTCTTCACGCTGAGCGAGACCGGACCGGACCGGATTCGGGGCAACGCGGACGATGTCACCGTGCCGCTGGCCGCGGTCGAGTTCTTGGCGTCGGGCTTGGGTTTCCGACTGACGCCGCAGACGCCGTTGCCGGCGGGCCGCTACCGCGTGGCGCTGACGGGGGCGGCCTTCGGGTTCTCGTTGGTTGATTTCGAACTGCGGCCGGTGCCGAACGAGTGGATCAACTTGGCCGGAGGCCGATGGGATAACGGCGCGAACTGGTCTTTCAGTGCGCCGGTGGTGAACGACTTCCTGCGCATCCGCCAGCTGGCCGCCGGACTGGCCACCACCAACACAATCCTGCCGGGCGTGGCGCTGGCCCGCATTGAGTGTGCGGCCGACTTCGTACAGGCGCTGGGCAACAACTTTCTGGGCCGGCTTGAACTGAAGGGCGAGGGCTGGTTCGACGGGCTGAGCCGGTTCCTGCAGCCTGCGGGCGGGAACATCGAACTGGCTGGTGGCGGCACGATCATCAACCGCGGCACAATGCAGTTTCACAGCGAAGGCAACGCCGCCAACCGGGTTATCGAGCTCCAGAATATCACCCTCGCCAACCGCGGCCTGCTCGAATGGGAGGCCGGGCAGTTGATCTTCGCCGACCCGGCCACGCTGATCTTCAACGAGCCGGGCGGAATCTTCGACGTGGGCGCCCTGGCGACGCGAACGGGGGACGAGTGCTGCACCGTGACCGGGCGGATCATCAACGCCGGCCTGATGCGCAAAATTGCCGGGACCAACACGGCCGTGCTCCGCTCGGTGACGTTGGAGAACTCGGGAAAAATCCTGGTTTCAGCCGGACGGCTCGACCTCGGCGATGTTGAAGGACCGGGCGAAATCGAAATCCAGCCTGGAGCGTCCATCGCGTTCAAGCGGTTCGTGCGGCTGCCCGTTGACGCCCGGATCGTCGGCGGCGGCGATCTCTCGATTCTCGGCGGCACCACCAACAATCCGCAAGTGCTCGTGCATCGCCACGAGCTGACGGGGATCGCCATCGCGGAATCCAATTACACGGACGTACGACGGGCACTCAATCATCCAGGAATTCAATTTCAGTCCCGCCACGGCTGGTTTCGATTTTTTGCGCCGTTGAGCGCGCACCGGTTGTGGACCTACCGTGGCAGCTTCCAAGGCATCGAACTCAATGCCTCGACGACGACGGAAATCCTGCAGTTGGAGCATGGCATCCTCGCCGGCCCGGCCGCCGTGGCCGTGACCCAGAATCTTCTTTGGTCCGATGGCACAATCGACGCAGGCGGCGAGATCACGCTTCAGGGCACGGGCGAAATCGGGAACGGCTTCTCTGGCGGGCAGCTCAATCAACGCCAGCTCCGCTTTCTGCCTGGCTCGGTGGTGGTCGGACTGGTGACCAATACTAGCCGCAGCGTCGGCATCGGCACCAGCAACCATGGGAAGGAAGGCCGGATCGTGAACGAGGGCACATTAATCAAGCGAGGGGCAGGAACGCTCACCTTCCAGGTCAAGCTGGAGAATCGAGGAGGCGTGATGCGCTTCGAAGAAGGCCGGGTGGCGGTGGAGCGTCAGCCGCAGGGCGACGGGCAGTTGTTCCTCACCAGCGGTGAACTGC
>DLVS01000517.1 GCA_003445095.1 Verrucomicrobiales bacterium | reverse complement strand
TCGCTGAATGGACCGCTTCTGGCCTCCATCCTCCGCAGTAGCATTCGTGGCGGGGCTGAAGTCGCTGGGAGAAACAGCCCGCCGACGCCTTCACCGCCTGGATGGGGTCTCGATCCCGCACTATTCGGCGAGCGCTCAGCGGATTCGAAGATTGCCGATACCAGCCTCGGTGTCCGTGCGCCTTCGGTCATCGAGGTGCGTTTGCCAGCCGACCTCGCGGAAGGCTGCGAGTTCGTTGCCATCACGAAGCTGCACCCGGGCACCGGAGCTGAAGGCAGCGTGCAAATGCAGGTCCGCACTTCGAAGCCGGCCGGTTCCCTGGGACTCGTTGCGGGCGTCGCGAAGGAACAAGGCGGCAAGAGCACCTGGTCGGACGGGGAACGCCCGGTCGTTTCCGATTCACCCATTATCGTGAACGAAACCGGCGCCGCGCGTAATCGCATCGAAGCGGCGCTGGACGAGTTCCGCCAGCTCTTCCCCGCCGCGCTGTGCTACACCAAGATCGTACCCGTCGATGAAGTGGTGACGCTCACACTCTACTACCGAGAGGATGACCATTTACGTCGTCTGATGCTCGACGACGCACAGGCTGCCGAGATCGATCGACTCTGGGCGGAACTACATTACGTGAGCCACGACGCGCTGAAACTCGTCGATGCCTTCGAGCAACTCTGGCAATTCGCGACGCAAGATGCCGACCCCAGCGCGTTCACTCCGATGCGCGAACCGATCAAACAGCGTGCTGAGGTTTTTAAGAAGCTGCTCATCGAAACGCAACCCGCGCATCTCGACGCCGTCTTGAAATTCGCCGACAACGCTTATCGCCGTCCCCTGTCCGAAGGCGAACAGAACGAATTGCGCGGCCTCTATCGCGAGCTACGCACCGAGGAAATTCCCCACGATGACGCCATCCGCCTCACGCTGGCGCGGGTGCTGGTGGCGCCGGCATTTCTCTACCGGGCGGAAGAACCGGCGCCAGGTGACCGACCGGGACCGGTCACCGATTGGGAACTGGCGACGCGGCTGAGCTATTTTCTCTGGTCGTCCACCCCTGACGCGGAACTCCGCTTGGTCGCGTCCCGCGGGCACCTTCGCGATCCCGACGTGCTGGCCGCGCAGACTCGCCGAATGCTCCACGATCCGCGCGTGCGTCGACTCGCCACCGAGTTCGCTTGCGCGTGGCTGCACGTCTATGATTTCGACGACTTGGGAGAGAAGAGCGAACGACATTTTCCTACCTTCACTGGCCTCCGCGGCGCGATGTACGAGGAAACGATTCGTTTCTTCACCGACTTCTTCCAGCGCGACGAGTCGGTGCTGAACATTCTCGATGCCGACTACACGTTTCTTAACGAAGAACTCGCGAAGCATTACGGCATTCCGGACGTAAATGGCGCCGACTGGCGACGGGTGAGCGGCGTGAAGAAGTTTTCCCGCGGCGGAATCCTGAGTCAGGCAACGACGCTGGCGAAACAGTCGGGCGCCTCACGCACCAGTCCTATCCTCCGGGGCAATTGGCTTTGCGAAGTTCTCCTGGGCGAGAAGTTGCCGCGGCCGCCCAAGGATGTGCCACGTCTGCCGGAAGACGAAGCGACCGAAACCCTCACGGTCCGTGCCCTCACTGAAAAGCATACTGCGGATCCGAAATGCTTCGGCTGTCATCGCCGGATTGACGCGTATGGTTACTCACTCGAGGCGTTCGATGCGATCGGCCGGCTCCGCGAGCGCGATCTTGGTGGCCGGCCCATTGACACCCACGCGAAGGTTATGGACGGCTCAGAATTCGACGGTCTGGACGGACTCCGCGATTACCTGCTCACCAAACGCCGCGACGTGTTCCTGAAACAGTTTTGCCGAAAACTGCTCGGCTACTCCTTAGGCCGCGGCGTGATGCTCTCCGACGGCCCGCTGATCACCGAAATACGCGATCAGCTTAAGGCCCACGACTACCGCATCAGCGCCGCGATCGAGACCATCGTGCGCAGCCCACAGTTCCGCGAGATTCGCGGGAAGGAGATGGCCAGCGAAGAATAGATCGGTTGTGTTGGGCGATCTCATGAAGGACGAAGTGAGCAAGGAGGGACGCCGCTCTGTTCGCTTCCATTACGAGGGGCTAGTTAATGGCCTTGGCCAATTGCTCGAAGCGGCGCGCCACGCCTCTGTCCGTGCGACGAATTCGCTGATGACAGCGACGTATTGGGAGGTGGGCCGGCGTATCGTCGAATTCGAGCAAGGTGGCAAGAAACGAGCGGAGTACGGGGAAGAATTGCTCAAGCGGCTAGCGAAGGATCTAACGGTCCGATTGGGACGCGGGTTCTCCCGACAAAACCTGCAGAACATGTGGCAGTTTTACTCGGAATGTTCAACCTCATGGATTTGCCAGAGGCTGTCTGGCAATTCATACCCAGCAAAGCGCCAGACGCCGTCTGGCATTTCTACCCCCGAATCTGTCCATTTGCAGAAAATAGTGTTGCCCCTGGTTGACATCGCGCGTGCGTTCCCGCTGCCGTGGTCCCATTACGTTTGCTCATGAGCAGGACTCGCAGCTCAGAAGCGTTTGATTTCTATCACGCGGAGGCGTTGCGAGGCGGTTGGACCGGTCCTCAGCTGGACCGTCAGATCAACTCACTATTCTACGAACGCACTGCCCTCTCGCAGAACAAGGCCGCCATGCTCAAAAAAGGTGAGAAGTCCCGACCTGGCGAATTCTTAACCGCTGACGAAGCCGTGCGCGACCCGCTCGTGCTCGAATTCCTCGGCCTCCGCGACGAATACTCCGAGACCGACCTGGAGGATGCGCTCATCCGCCACCTCGAGACTTTCCTCCTCGAACTGGGTAGCGACTTCGCGTTCGTCGGACGCCAGCGCCGTCTGCGCATCGACGACGAATGGTATCGAGTGGACCTGATATTCTTTCACAGGAGGCTCCGTTGCCTGCTCATCATTGACCTCAAGCTAGGCAAGTTCACACACGCTGACGCCGGTCAAATGCACCTCTACCTGAACTACGCCCGCGAGCATTGGACACACGCAGACGAGAACCCGCCCGTGGGTCTCATCCTTTGCTCCAGCATCGGCCAAAGTCTGGTCCGCTATACTCTCGACAACCTGCCCAGCAAGGTCCTCGCCCGCGAATACCGCTTGGTGTTACCGGATGAAGAGCGGCTGACGCAGGAGTTGGAAAAGGCAAGAAGGGCAATCGATAAACGCCATGGCCGTTGACCGACTACCCTGCCGAGGCGGGGATTGCATTAACACGATTCTGCCCGCAACTGCCCGGGCGAACGATGGATACTGCATGCCCTGCGTTCAGAAACGAAAAGCTGCTGAATACGAAAAGTTCATTCACCAGAACCGACGCACACTAGATTTGTACAAAGGCGTCACCGATCCGGTGGAAACGATTCACATCCTGCTTACGAGTCAGCGACCTGACCCTCTTGTGCAGTTTGTTCCGCCTCCGAAGTCCCTTGAGGAGTTTTGTGGGGCGCTCAATTCATCCGAAGCCGACCAGCTAATGCTGCGAGCCGAGCAAGAATTCAAGAGCGGGAATATCGAAGTTGCCGAGGGCATGGCCCAGTCACTAGCCACGTTTACCGACTTCGCGCTAGACCCGCTCTTGGAGAGCTGGATCGAAGGCGATCACTTGTGGCCATCAGTCATCTTTCGAAACGCTGGTTCAGCTGTTCGGGACCGCTTGCTTGCCAAGCTGAGCCGTGCCAGCGCTGCTTCGAATTTGAATCACACCCTCCGCGCCCTCGCCTGGATTGGAGACCATCGAGTTTGCGACGCATTCCTGGGTTTGGAAAAGTCACCACCCGCCTGGCTCAGACATGTCGATCCAAGTCGCTACGCGCATGTGGCGGGATGGGAACCGACACAAGACGGCCGGCGAGATCTGTATCACAAGAAATGTCTGGCGATTCACCCGGTCGCGGCGGGAGAGACCGCGTGTCAATCGGTGTCGCTCCTCAAAGAGGCACATGAAACCTGCCCTTGGTGCCGATCACCGCTCGTTAACTTCTTTGAATTTAAACTCTCCACTCCAGAGGTCTCATTTCTCGGCCTCAGCGGCCCTAACTTGCCAGTCCTTACCTGCGAAGCCTGCAGTTGCTTCGGACCCGTGTTCGGGAATATCGACCGAATCGGGGTGGCGCACTGGTCGAGTATGAATCGGCGACCGGACTGGTTGCCCAACGACATCGCCCTTTGGGATCGCGGACCATGGAGCGGAAAGGCGGTACGATTGACGCCGCGTCGCGCTGTTCACGCTGTGGAGTGGTGCTCCACTGCAACGACGTCACAAGTTGGCGGCTTGCCTTCGTGGGTGCAAAATGCCGAATATCCGGGCTGTCCCGATTGCCAAAAGACCATGACGTTCATTGCGCAATTGGATAATGGCCATTTCCCTGGAAACGAAGGTATCTATTACGCTTTCCTTTGCGGTGCTTGCCGCGTGACGGCGACGACATATCAACAATCCTGAACAGCCTATGACCTCTCACTCTTTCTCCCGCCGCACATTCCTCCGTGGGGTCGGCGTCACGATGGCGTTGCCGTGGATGGAATCGCTCACCGTTTGGGGTGACACTCCGCCTATAGGCATCAAACCTTCCAGCGAGGCACCGGTGCGGCTAGCGGTGCTGTTCTCCGGCAACGGCTTTCACTCGAAGGAGTGGTGGGCCAAAGGCGAGGGCCAGCAGATGGAGCTCGGCCAGGTGCTCGCGCCGCTCGCTGATTTCCGCGAGAAGATGTTGTTCGTTCGCGGGCTCTACAACGAGGAGGCGCTCAAGGGAAACATTCACAGTTCGCAGACGGGCAACCTGCTTTCCGGCGCGCCGCTCGCGTCCGGTGGCGAGATTCGTTCTGGCACCAGCATCGATCAGTTGCTCGCGCAGCGTTACGGACACTCAACCAAAGTTCCCAGCCTCGTGCTCGGGTGTGAGAAATCGAACCCGTCCGTGCACAAGAATTATTCGATGCTCTACAGCTCGCATATTTCCTGGAGCTCGCCCACGACGCCGACACCGTTGGAGATTTATCCTGCGCTCGCGTTTGACCGGCTGTTCAAGGACGAAGTTAGCAAAGGCGACCAAAGTGTGCTCGACGCCGTCCTGACCGAAGCCAAACACCTGCGGCGTCAGATCAGCGTGAACGACCAGCGCAAGCTCGACGAGTACCTCGACTCGGTACGCGACGTGGAGCAACGTATTGAGAACGCGGGAAAGAAGGGTGAGTTACAGGGCTGGCGGCCGACGTTGGAGAAACCGAACATCCCGCGCCCGGCCGACGGTGTTCCGCAAGACATCGCCGAACATATGCGGCTGATGTGCGACATTTTGGTGTTGGGCTTCCAGACCGACACCACGCGGATTACCACGCTCAAGCTGAACAACGATCACAGTTCGCTGCGTTTCCCAAACCTCGGGGTAGACTACATGATCCACCACTTGCTCTCGCACAGCGACACGGCGGACTGGCTCAAAGTGAACCAGTTTTTTCTCCAGCAGGTCGCCTATATCGCCCGCAAACTCGATGGCATTCAAGAAGGTCCGCGCACTGCGCTCGACAACACCATGCTGATGTATTGCTCCAGTATGCTGACGGGCAGCCACGATGCGACGCAGTTGCCGGTGCTGCTGCTCGGCGGCGCTGGGGGACGCATCAAGGGTGGCCGCGTGATCGACTACAAAGAGAAATCCGAGCGCCAGATGTGTCGGCTCTACCTATCCATGATGGATAAGATGGACGTGCGCCTGCCGAAGTTCGGCGATGCGACAACGCCTCTGGACGAGGTTTGAATGACTGCGGCCGGAAGACTTGCTCCGAAGAACACGCACGTCATGCCGGGAAGAGTCTTGATCAGTTGCGGGCAGGCGACGGCAGCGGAGCGCTTAGCCGTATCCACGCAGTTGGATTGGGGAGCGTGCCCGCCCCGGGCGCAGTGGCGGGCGCCCCGCCCGCCACACCGCAGCGCGTAACGACACACCAAACGGTGGACGACTCCACGCGCGTCGCGCGGACGGCGAGGCGCCGTCCGCAACGCCCGGGGCGGGCGTGCTCCCCATTTTCTACTGCATGGTTACGGCTTAGTGGCCCGCGAACTCTCCACTTGGTTCACGAGCAAAGGATTTAGGCCTTATGTCGCCAAGCAGATTCAAAGCACTCCCTCAAAGCGTGGGAACTCACCGGTTCTTCAACCGGCGGCGGTTTTCTGAAATGAAGTCGGGTGCGATCTCCTACAACATCGACCGTGGTGCGACCTTGGACCAGGACGCCCTGGTAGGGGTTCTTCGTTCCGGACGTCTCGGAGCCGCGTGGCCGGATGTAACCGAGCCGGAACCGTTACCGGACCACCACCTGCTCTGGGCCAAGCCCAACTGCTTTATTACTCCGCACATCGCCGGCAGACACCAAGGTGAAGCGAAAACGTTGGTGCGCCACTTCCTTAAGAACCTGGAGCATTTCATCCGCGGCGAACCCCTGCTGGACCGAGTGATGCAGGGTCGCCGTTTCCCCGCGTCACATCAGTGACTGGGAGAACCGAAATATCCAGTCGCTCGTCGCTCGCGTCGTTCGGAAATCCGCTCTAAGATGAGGCGTGCGTTCAGTACTCTCTCGCTTTCGCGTGGGTTCTGTCCCTTACCTTAACGCTTTGCCCCTGACGGCAGGCGTGGAGGACGCCATCGTCCAGTTGCCTCCGGCCGAACTGGCGCGTCGATTGAGTGATGGCCGTTTGGATGCTGCGCTGGCCAGTTCCACGGAGGCACTCTTCTCTCCCCGTTACCGAGCCTTGGCGGGTGTGGGAATCGTGTCTCGCGGCCCGGTGTACAGCGTCATTCTCGCCCACCGAGAGCCGCTTCATGGAATGCGCCGGGTTTATCTGGACACCGACTCTTGTACTAGCGTGAACCTGGTTCGGGTTCTCTTAGGGGAGCGCGGGATTCGCCCGGATTTCTTCCCGCTGCCGGCGAAGGCCGACCCGACCCAGTACGACAACGTGCTCTTGATCGGAAATCCGGCAATCGATTTCCGGCGCGCTCAGACAGACCACTCCGTCTGGGACTTGGGTCAGGCCTGGGATGAAATGATAAAACTGCCGTTTACCTTCGCGATGTGGACGTTTCGCGACGGTTTCGTTTCCAAACCGTTGACCAATGCGCTGCGGGAGGTGGCCGAAGCCGGGATCGCGCAGATCCCCGCCTTGGTCGCCGCGCACCAGGAATTCGATCTACCGTTCCGCCAAGCCTATTTGGGGGGACATATCCAATATCGACTCGATCAGCGTGCCCAGGACGGTTTGAGTCGGTTTAGCGAACTCCTGAATCGATTCACGGGCCGTCCGGTCTATCCGATCCGGTGGGTTGACTAGAGCCAATCTGGTCGGCGAGGTCGGCAAGCGGACGAACATGGGTTCGCTTGACGGCTGCCCCCTGCCGCGAGTTCATTGCCGCGCCGTCCTTCCATGAATCCCGGCCGCCTTTCCATTCTCCTACGTCGCCTCGCCTTGGCCGTCACGTTGTCCACCCTGGCGTCAGGCGTGGAGCCCAACCAATTGACCCCGGAGGAGCAGCGCAACGGTTGGATCCTGTTGTTCAACGGACACGACCTCACTGGCTGGCGGTCATTCGGTAAACCGGAAGCTCCGAAAGCGGGATGGTCGGCCGAAAACGGGTGGCTGCATCATGCTGCGAAAGGCGGCGGGGGAGATCTCATCACGACGCAGACCTTCACCAATTTTGATTTGGTGTTTGACTGGCGAATCGCGCCGGGCGGCAACAGCGGGTTGAAGTACTTCATCGACGAACGCCGGGGTGCTCCCATTGGCCACGAATACCAGTTGATCGATGACGCAGCTCATCCGGATGCCAAGGTTGGGCCTAAACGGCAGACGGCGGCGCTCTACGATGCCTTGCCGCCGGTCGGAGCCCCAGTTCGGCCGGCGGGCGAGACCAACACTTCGCGGATCCGAATTCGTGGTCCGGAAGTCGAACATTGGCTCAATGGAGTACGCGTGTTGGGGTACACGGTCGGGTCTCCTGAACTCGCCGCGGCGAAGGCGGCGAGCAAGTTCAAGGACGAAGCCAAATGGGGCACGGTCTTTGCGACGCCGCTCCTGCTGCAAGACCATGGGGATGCGGTTTGGTTCCAGAACCTCAAGCTGAGAGTATTGGGTCCGTGACGGCTGGTTTGAGCCGGGAACTCGTCTGACTGAACATTCCTCGCTTGGCGGCCGTCGAGGCTCACGACAACGTTTGGCCCATGGCATTTGATGGCACCGACTTTGTGGATACGGACTACACCCAACCGCGCGCGGCGGGGCCGAGCGGCCGAGCGCCGACACGGGAAGAGTTGGATGCTCAACTGACAGGCACCCAACAGCAACTGGCCAGGCTGCGGCAAGCCCAGGAACAACTAGAACGTGCCCGGGCAGCCGTGGAGGAGATGCGACGCCAACGGGCAGAGTTCACCGCGGGGCGCGCGGAGATGTTGCAGTCGTTGACCCGCAGCATCGGAATTTTGCAAAAGGCAGAACTGGAGGCCCGGCGTGACGCGGAGCAAATGAGCAAATCGCTGAGCGGTCTCCAACAAGCGCTCGTCGAAGTTGAGCACCTCAACGAGCAGGCCTGGTCGGCGGAAGGCTGGGAGCAGGAGTTGAATCGAGCACTTACGGGAATTGAAAATGCGCGCATGGAATACAACACCGCTCGACTCAAATGGCCGATTCTCGATGGCAAAACGTCCGGCGCGGCGACGAATTCTCCGACGCCTACGTCTGAACCGTCATTGGCCGCGCTGCCGTTAGGGCGCCTCTTCAAGCTGGGCCTCGCCTTGAACTGGCCGGTTGCGCTGATGGTATTGTTAAGCTTGGTCGCGTTTTTGTTCGTGATGTTTAAGCGGTAGTTCCCGATGTCCTGGTTTCCTCGTAAGAAGTCGGCCGATCCTTTGACCGTCCGGGAGCAAGAGCTCCAGGCGGAGATTTCTCGATTGCAGGAGGAGGTGGGACGCTTGGTCCGTGAGAATCCGGCGCCGGTCGTGTCCGCTTCCTCGCCCGGCACCCGGCCTTATGCGGCGCCGATTCGCCCGTCCACGGTCGTTGTGGCGCCTCGGGGCAATGAACATTTCAATGAGTACGGAGGCGCGAAGTTCGACTTCCAAGCTGTCTGGAACCGTTGGATGCAGCATCTCCGGGGGCCTACGTCGAATAACCCGCGCATGGCCAAGATGCTTGCCGCGGGAAGCATCCAAGGATTGCGCACGCTTCGCTACGAGCGACGGGTGGCCCGCAACCGGTTTATTGCCCTCTTTGTGATTCTGCTCCTCATACTTTGGGGGCTAGGATACACGTACCTGCGAAACAATTAACGGTAACGAGACCCACCCAAACCACGTTTTTTGTCAAATCCAAGATTGACTCTACCCCGAGTTTTCGCGCAAGTTTCCGGGGCAGATAGAGGCTTTTGCCTCGGTTCCTCCTGTACCCGGCGGCAGTTCGGCTGTCGCCGGGTTTTTCATTTCTCAGGTTAGTCGCAGCGAGCCATATCACCAGCCGTATTTGGGGACAGTCTAGAACGTGGCCGACAATTGCGCTCCGATCACCAAAGCGTCTGGAATAGCTGGGTTGATGACCCATTGAAGGTCGGGTTGAACATAGAGGAAAGGAGTCACGGCGATCCGATAGTTGAGTTCGAGGACGACCTCACGGGCCGGGCTCAACTGACCGAGCACCGCCTGTTGCTGCTGCCACGCCGAACTCGTGCCGCCCCAGTTGTAGCCAAATGCCAGGAAATCGTTGGGCCGGCCTCCGAGGATTCCTTGGTAAACTAAGCCTCCATTAATGTAGAAGGGAAATTGGCTGATCTCGTCGTCGGGAGTAGCGACCACCACTGTGAACGCGGTGAGACCTGATTGTGCTCCCCAGCCCCAGAGAGTTCGCAGCCGATGCAGGTTGGCTTCACTATTGTTCGGTCGGTAGATCATCTGCTGCATCACGAGATAGGCCCCGCCGTTGCTGCGGGATTGGGTTGGATCGTTGAACAAAGGTTGTTCGTAGGCGCTGTAGAATCCGCCCACAGCATAGGTTCCTGGCAAGCCAGGATCGGAGGGCTTTTGATTCAAATTGAAGCCGGCTTGAAGGAACGCGGCAGGACCGTAATCCACGTCAAATCGCCAGTTGAGTCCATGGGTGTCGTTGTCGCCATTGCGGCTGTCGAGCAAATAGCCTCCGGCCTGCACGTACCAGCGATTATCCGGATCGCGCCACTTGGCGAACGCTCCCCATGAGGACGTCGGATAAACCGTCTCTCCGAAGGGCGGGATGCTGTAGTAGGTGCCCTTGGGTGAACCGCAGGTGCCGTTGTTCACGTAGTTTCCGAAGATCGGAAAGGCGAGGAATTGGTCGAACGCGCCTTGTCGTCCGATCTGCAAATCCAACTGCTGATCGAACAAGTACTGTCGGACCATAAACTCGTACATTCGCAGGTTTTCACCGCCATAAAGTTGGGCCACCGTGAACATATTTCCGATGTCATTCGCGCTTAGGTTTTCCCCCGTGCGCCAGATCATCGAGGTAACGAACTCTGTGCCCTGCACCGGAAGCAACTTGTCGAGTTTTGCGATCAATTGCAGGCCTAGCGAGGTTGCCGGGGCAAATCCCTGGCTGAGCCCGCCGACCGGGTTTCCCACCAGATCCGTGGTAAACTCTCCGACTAATTGCACCCCATGATCACGCATGGGCTCGCCTAATCCGAACCAGTCGTTGAAGAGATGGTCCTGCTGCCAGTATTCGGCCCAGGTGTCGGCAGCTTCGGTGGGTGGAGTCTCAGAAGTTGCGAGGGCGGCCTGCTCAGCCTGGACCTCGGCTCGGTGACGGGAATGCCGAATGGTCTCATTCGCCTGGATGGCTAAGGCCGCCGTTGAGACACCAGCCAGGCTAACGAGAAGTCGTCTCATAAGGGGTTGGCGAAGAATCGCGTTTGGGGGACCACCGAGGAAAGAGCCGTCCCGCCGAAGTTGCAAGCGTTGTAGCTCAGGAAAAGGTACTCGAGGTACTCGACGCAAGTTTGAGCAGCTCGCCGCCGACTTTGTCGCCCTGAGCGTGGAACACACCGGCCAACAATACGCCCCCCTGGCGCTCAAAAAAAACGCCCCTCCCCGCGGCGGTCCGGGCCCAAGAAGCCGAGATCCAGGAGTTGATGGACCGTTTTGCCGCCAGCGCCCCCAGCGGCGAGCTACTGCAAAAGCTCGAACCGTTCTTGCGCACAGCGATCTTCAAGCCCGCCACGGCGATCGTCGGCTTTTTGCTCCAGCAATCGGTCGATGCCTTCGATGCGGCCTATCGCCCGCCTTCCCCAGTTCACTTCCGGAAGAAATTTGTCCTACACCCCAAGAAAGCCGCTCAAGTTGCCTTAAAAATTTCTATTGTCTCAGCGTGACCCGTTCCTAAAATACGCCCCGAACCGCTCTTTTCGGGCGGGGGCTGGCTTCGGGCCAGTCCATTGACTGCAGCTAACCATCATTACAGGAGGAACAGCATGAAGTGTAACCAATGGACAATTGGGCTACTCGCCACTGGCGTAGTCAGCCTCGGATCCGTCGCTCTGGCGGATGAAAGTCCAATCACGTCGCTCATCAGCGGTACGACGATTGGCGGGGCGGTGGATACGTCCGCCCAGTGGAAAATTGGCAGCGGCAGCACGATGGCCAACCGGTTCATCAACACTGCGCCAAGCCATTACAACGGATTCAACCTGGAATTCTTCGAGTTCCGGATTGAGAAGCCGCTCGACGAAGGACAGTGGAGCGCCGGCTACAAGGCCGAAATGTGGTTCGGTCCCGACGCCAATGCTTTGCCGGGCAGCCTAAGCGAAGGCGTAGCAGTGAAGCAGGCCTATGTTGCCTTGCGCGCCCCTGTGGGCAATGGACTCGACTTCAAGATTGGTCAATTTGATCCAATCATCGGCTACGAAGTGGCCTCGAGTTACGCGAACCCGAACTTTGCACGCTCGCTGGGCTTCTATCTGGAGCCCTTGTCGCACACCGGGATGCTCGCTTCCTATCAAATCACGGAATGGCTCGGCGCCGTCGGCGGTATCGCGAACACGGCGTTCGGTAAGATCAACGCCAAGGAACCTTGGGCTTACAATGACGGCAATCAGATTAAAGGCGATGGTATCCTGACCTACATGGGTGCCCTAACCCTCAAGGCTCCGGAAAGCTGGGGCTGGATGGCCGGCTCCTCGCTGTACGGCGGCATCGTCGATGGTGGTGTTTCCGGAAGCCAAGATTCCGTCAATTATTACGTGGGCCTCTCAATGCCCACTCCGATCAAGGAAATCACTGTCGGCGCAGCTTTTGACTACCTCGCAAACGGGTATGGCGATGGCTCCTGGGCCGAAACCGTCGCTGGTTACCTCTCCTGGCAGATCACGGAGAAGCTAAAGCTGAACGGCCGTGTCGAGTGGGCCAAGAGCAACGGCGGCACCGAGGGCGTTTGGATTACTCCGATCGAGGTTTCGGATTACGATTACGACTACGACTACGATTACGGCGGTGGTCCGGAGAAGTTGTTCGCAGTCACTGCGACCATCGACTACTCCCTGTGGGCCAACGTAGTTTCCCGCGTCGAATTGGTCTGGGACCACGATCTCAACGGCAACGAAGCGTTTGACGGCAATAACAATGCGTGGCTCTTGCTGGCAAGTATTGCCTACAAGTTCTGAGCCGCACGCCGGCTAACCAACCCCTTCCGGGAGACCGGAAGGGGTTTTTCTTTACGATCGGGCAACGCGCGCGACGCCAGCGGCTCGCGATGATTCGTGGCCTGACGATTGCCGAATTCGCCCGCGGCCATGACCATGCTCAGGCCGATGTCGCCATGCACTCCCATACTATCGCTCAACTGATCTCCGCGTGCTGCTTGGTCGCATGGACATCGGTTCATGCCAGCGACGTCGCCGAACCTATCCACGACCCGCCTCCCAAACTCATCGCGCCGGCGGTGTCTACCGGAACGGGCCTTCTCTTGGAGCCGGCCCTGACCTTGCCCGAGTTCACTCGCGAGCAGTTCGCGAAAGCGATGGCCACCGTCGGACCGGAAAAGATCAAAAAGCCGTGGATTTCTCCGGTTGTCTCCCTGCCGCCGCATCCGCGGTCCGGCGTGACCGGCCTGACCGTGGACGAGGTGACGGCGTACATGGTCGCGGTCAAAGACCGATTCGACCGCGGGGAATCCGTGCCAGTCTCGGACGTGGGGCTCATTAGCACGCAAGAGGACGTGATCCGTCAGCCGATGCTCAATCACATCGCCGCATTCTCGAACTCGGTGGTGCGGGTTTACCTGCTCGTGCAAAAGACAGCTTCGGACTCGGGCTGGTCCTATTACTCGATCGTGCAGGATCTAACGCTGAGCCCAGCGCTCGACTACTTCGCGGAGATCAAGCCGAGCGGTCCCAAGTTCGAAGGAACAAGCTGCTACAAGTGCCATTCGTCCGGTCCGCTGGCAATCCATCCAGCCCGTGCGGATCTTGTGCTCGACGCGCCACTCGCCGCGGCCGTCAACCGACACATCGCGGAGCAGCCCCGATCCCGATTCCAGTTTCCGGAGGATTCGCCGAAGCCGCCCACAGGCGAACCGTTAGCCCTAAAATTCTGCGCCCGGTGTCATTCAGACGACGGCGAGCGTGACCGGCTCTACCAGGTTCACTCGCATCCGATTCGTGTGATGGTGGACTTCGGCTACATGCCTCCGAACCGCCGCCTAAAGCCCGAAGAGATCGCCGAACTCAAGGCCTGGTTGGAGCGTAAACCCTAGGACGGGTATTCGTGTGATTCGGCGTGGCTTTCTAAGCGCCCGTAGTGTCTGGCCCCGGCTCGCCGACTCAGCCGTTTCGAGATTCAAGGTGCGTTGCCGGACGCTTTCACTTGGAGGCATGCCAGGCTTTGCAGCGCTTTGGTCACGGTTGCGTCGAGTCGATTTGTGGTGCGAACTCTTACATAATGTTCCAGCGGTAACTCAACCGGCGGTTCATAGAGTCGGGTTAGCATCGCATAATCTTCTCGTCGGGCGTCCGAGATTTCGTCCGCCTTGGTTTCTCGAGCGCTGAGGCGGCGCCGCACTGCGGCATCGCTGGCTTGAGCTTCGACGACGCACCAAGCGACACCCCGTCGTCCGAACCGTTCCGCCAGTCGCTCGCGAAGCGCGCGCTGGGCGAAGGTCGCGTCGAGGATGACCGGCTGGCCTTTTTGCACTTGAATCGCCGCGGAAGTGAGGAGTCGGTCATACGTATGCTCGGTCATCTCACGGGAATAGAGGCGGATTCGCGCGGCGGCACTGCTGCGTTCGAAGAGGGGAAAGCCGGCCAGTTTTTTCCGCACATAGTCCGAGGAATAAACCTCCCAGCCGAGTTCCGCGCCCAAGGCCTGCGCGAGAGTCGTTTTTCCTGAGGCGATGCGGCCCATCACCGCCAACACCAGCGGGTGTGAGCCAGCGACCGTGTATTGGAGTGCCAACCGGAAGTAGCGGCGCGCCCGTTCCGCGGCGACGCGGCGTTCTTCCTCGGGAGCCGTTGGCGCCAGGCAGTGCAGGCTCTCCACTTTTCCGCGAACGAAGGCGCGGTAACACTTGTAGAAATCCATCAGCAGCGGCATTCCCTCGTCCTGAAGTTCCGTCGCCATCCGACCTGCAAAATAGCGAGCCAGATCGGGCCTCCCTTGAAAGTCCAAGTCCATCGCCAAAAAGGCGATGTCGTTGGCCACATCCACGTAGCGGAAGCGATCGTTGAACTCAATGCAGTCGAAAATGCTCAGCGTGCGTGGCGTAAGATGGACGTGCTCCAAATGCAAATCGCCGTGGCAGTCGAGAATTCGCTTCTCGCGGACGCGCGACTTCAAAAGTTGGGAGCGGCGTCGGTAGAATTCGCGGGTGTAGAATTGGAGGGTTTCGAAGGCAGGCCGCGTGAGGTTGGAGTGCCCAGCGTTGCTGACTCCTTTCTGGTCCTCGGGACGCAAGCTTTCCACGGGAGCACTGACGAATGGCTCGGCTTGCCGGAAGTTTTCGTCCGTACTGATGCGCAGCCGGTCGATGCGACCCCACGACTCAATTTCTTCGGTTGGCCTCTGGTTCAAATAAAAATCCCGAAGTACAACGGCGAGGCGGTCGAGATCTTCTGGTGCGACTTCGCCTCTTCGCAGGCGTTGATCGAGGAAGTGCCGTTCAGACAGGATCCGCATTTTCACCGCGTATTCAACGACCTGCTCCCCTTCGCCGAAGGCGAATTGGCCGCCCCGAGCCGAGATCGGGACGACCCCGAGATAGACCGTGGGCGCTAACCGGCGGTTCAACGAGACCTCGCGTTCGCAGAAGTGCCGGCGCTTTTCCAGCGTGGAAAAGTCGAGGAAGCC
>DLVS01000636.1 GCA_003445095.1 Verrucomicrobiales bacterium | reverse complement strand
CGTGTAACTGAGGTCGGATCGTTTGGCTCCATACTCATCGAGCTCCAGGTACGAACGAACAAAGTCCCGCACGGCCAGGGCGAGTTCCTCTGGGATGACATATTTGAGTTCCCAGCGCTGTAGCTGCATCCGATCGTCACCCATGGAGGTAAGGCTCGGGCACGCAGCGGGTCGCTGCGCAGGAATGACACGCGTTTGTCACAATTCGAACAGACAGTGTCACCTCGCGGGAGATTCCACGAGGCGAAAGCAGAAAAATGAAAGCACACCCGGTGCCGCACACCAGTCTTTTTCGCAGCCGACCCTGGTCGGAAACGGCCGCGGCACTGGCAGCGGGCCGCCTCCAGGCTACACCACACAAGGCACCAGGATGCCGTCGTTCATGCCGTGAACGATCTTCTTGTCGGCGGGAACGATGGTTGCCAGGACACCACCCAACTTCGCTCGCGCCGCTTCCCCGTCGCCGCTGACAAAATAGTACGGACACAACCGGACTCGGCCTGGCATCGATTGAAGCGTGTTGCTGGCGAAGTCGTACCAGGTTGAATCGACGATCCGCGGGCGATGGAACCGTTGCAACACGTAGGGCGACTGGGACCAGCCAGCCAGGGCTTGCTCGACAGCCACGCTCCAATCGGACGTGTTCAAGTCGCTGCCGAGGTAAACTCCACGGGCCCCCCAGGCCACGGGACTATAGCCGGAGACCTTGAGAATCAGTTCTCGTTCGCGCTGGCTCAGTCCTTTGAGTTGACGCCAGTCGGTCAACTCAAGTCCGGGATACGCGGCATTGGGGGGCAGGGGCGTGGGATCGATCACCCACGTTCGCGGCACGTGCTTCAGGAGACGAAGATAGAAACCCTCACCCAGCTCTTGGCGCCAGAATTCACGCAGATTGCGATTCCACAACAACGCGAAGAGTAGCTTCTCTTCGAAGATCGGCTTGGGAGGCGGGGTGACTCGAACTTGTTTGGCCCGCGCCAGCTCAAAAATACGGCCCGAATTCGGAACCTGCGCGAGGTCGAACAGTTCAAAGAATCGGTACACGGCGTCTCCCGGCGCAAATTCAGTGAAGTCAGTGTTCCGGACCGAGAACTCACCGTCTTGAATTTGCTGCGCCAGCCAAATCATCTCTGGACGATAACTTGCCGATTCTTCGGAGACGACGAGGTGGACTCGCTTGGCCTTTCCAAAGATCGACACGAACCCATCCCGCATTCCCATCGCGCCGCCAATCACTGGCCAAGACTGGCTCGGACTAGCCGCATAAGTTTGATTCAGCCAATGCGTCAGGCCGATCCCGCCCGGGACGGAGTCCAATTCGGAGATGGCGAATCCCTCGTCCGACAGCAGCACATCCGGCCGGATCACTCTGGGGATTTCGTTTTTCAAGGCCGGATCGCGTTGCAGAGCGATCAGCTCCGGCGGTTTTCCTCGGTCAAGGACTTCGGCGACCCAAGCGGGCGCTGAGCCTTCGACGCTCCGACGGTAAAGGAGGTTAACCGCCCGATAGAATTGGAGGAGGACGCGGCCCAGCGACTCGAATTCCTTGGCTAACGATTCTCCCAAACGAAATGGCTCCGGAGAAATTCGCCAGGTTGCGCCCTGAAAAAGCCCACCCGCGGGGATAGAATCCCGGATGAAGCGGGCGCTAGCATCGGCGGCAGAGGACGGATCGCTCACAGACAGAGACCGTAGGAAGTCCGGACCACAAGCTCAATGGCGGTTCGGAGACAGCGTGTTTCGGGGGTTCAGTTGGCACCGGTTCCCAGCGGAAGTGCCATTGAGGACTCGCCGATTGGGGTTTGACCGGGGCCTTCGCCGGACGCGCTGCGGTGGGAGCACCGGCAGAACTTTGAGAGCCGAAGGCACGTCCCGCCGCCTAGCCGACGGCCTAGGAACTGCTAAACTCGGCCCATCGCAAGGTTGGTTTTTCATGAACTCCAGTCGTCCCTCGTTTCGTCTTCTCGGCTTGGCGTTAAGCCTCGCACTTTTCGGTGGTGCCCAAGCGGACGATTCTCCCGCCCCGACTCCCGGCGTGACGATCTCGGCGGCGCCTGGCGGATCGGAGCTTCAGATTCGGTTTCATCCGATCCCCGCGGTGGAGGAGTATCAAATGTTCCTGGCACCGGCCTTGGATGGCGTGTTCGGCCCAGTGGCAAGTATCACCAACAATTTCGCTTGGAATGTTTCAGCCCAGCCGTCCGCACTCGGGTACTTCCAGGTTCGGCCCCGACCCATCTCCGACGCGGATCTCTTGGCGACGACGTTGCTGTATCGGCTGGGATACGGACCGACGCCGGATGAGCTTGACCGGGTTCGTACGATGGGGCCAGAAGCCTATCTCGCCGAACAGCTCACGGCCGAGTCGATCGACGAAAACCTTGATACGGTAGACGTCACCCCGCGTTGGCAGAAGGTCACTGCGACCGGACTCGGCAGCGCTTCCAGGATCTATCTCTACTTGGATGGCCCCGGCGACTTGTATCTTGATGATCTTCGTTTGGTGTCCGGCTCCACCGACGATGGCACTGGGGTAAACTTGCTCAGAAATGGTGGGTTCGAATCAGCTCTAGGGACGACGTGGAATTTGTCGCCCAACATGATTGGAACGGCTCGGAGTTCCGAATTCGTCCATTCGGGAGCCGCTTCGCTCCATTTGGTGGCCACCGAAGCCGGCGAAACCCAGGGTAGTTCGGTGTATCAAGTGATCTCGCCGAATTTGAATCCGGCGCAGACCTATACTCTCAGTTATTGGTACCAAACCTCGACCCAGGGTGCGCGATTAACCATTCGGCTTTCCGGAGGCGGCATTACCAGCAATCACGACCTGAGCGGCTCCCCAAACAATCCGGCGACCATTTTCGGCAAGCTACAAGCCGGTAACGCAAGCCGGGCGGATTTGCGGGCGTGGCATGTTCTCCGAGCGATCCAGTCGCGCCGGCAATTGCACGAGGTGCTTCGTCAATTCTTGGAGAATCACTTCGTCACTCAAGTCAGCAAGACGCAGGACCTATTCGACAATCGGGGTTACGACAACGTGGATGCCGAGCGTTTGGCGGTGCGGACTGAATTCGTGGAAAACGTGCGGTGGCGTCAGGCGCTGTTGAATCCCAACGTCACGTTTTACGATCTCCTCACGATCAGCGCCGAAAGTCCGGCGATGATTGTCTATCTCGATAGCGTCACTTCACGCGGCGACGGTAGCAATATCGCCAACGAAAACTACGCTCGCGAGTTATGCGAGTTGTTCTGTTTCGGCGTCGACAACGGCTATGATCAGCATGACATCGTGCAAATCTCGCGGGCCTGGAGTGGGTGGCGACTGGAACTCCTGGCGGCCGAAGACGAGTTCAATCCGCTCGCGCGCCGCAGCACGAACTATGTGAATCCATCCGTGACGGGCGCTGAACTCAACGCCAATACCAATGTCATCGGCGTCTGGAGTTTCAAGTTCCGCACGGATCGTCACAACAACTCCGCCAAGTATCTGTTTTACGAATGGGACGCCTCCGGACGGCGATTAGGATCGAAGAAAGTGCCCGCCCGATTCGGACCTCCGTGGGCTGGCAAGGAGTACGCGAAATTCTTGCCGGCGCGCAGCGGGAACCTCGCCATGCAGGATGGCTATGATTTGTTGCGCCACATGGCCGACCAACCGTTCACCCAAGAATATATCTCGGTGAAGCTCTGTCGGCTCTTCGTTCACGATGGTTTTCGTCACGGATACGACTTCACCGACGACTTGACCTCGCCCGAGGAAGAATTGGTGAAGCAGTGCATGCTGGCCTGGGAGAACTCGAATCCCAAGGGTCAACTTCGCGAAGTGTTGAAGGTGATCTTCAACTCCGAGCTCTTTCGCCACCATGAGGGCTCTCTCCAAAAAGCCAAAACGCCATTGGAATTTGCCGTCAGCACCATCCGGGCCCTTCGTGCCAGATTGGATGACGGCCAATTCACGGCTGAGACCGATGGTTACAGCGTGTACAATTTCATGAACCGCGCCGGGCGGATGCGCCTGTTCGACCGGGCCGAGCCCGATGGTTATCCCGAAGATGCCCCCGGTTGGATTAGCGCTGGTACGCTGGCCGAGCGCCTGCGATTTGTGCAGTCGGCGTTGATGCCGCAGGGGATGACGGGCAAGGACGACGCGGGACCGAACACCAAGGTTGATGTGTTCGGTTTGCTGCAAAAGCGCATCCCCTCGGCTCCGGGACTGCGCGACCCGACGGTTGTAGCGCATGCGCTCGTCGGGCTGTTATTCCCTGCCGAAGGCACCGCCAATCTGGCGAAGTACCGGGAAGTGGCGGTAAACTTCCTGAACACGGCCGACGACGGGATTGCGGCTTCACCGTTCACCAACCTGGCCCCCGGAACTCCAACCTACGATAAACGGGTGCGGGGAGTCATCGGCTTGTTGCTCTCCACGAAAAGATTTCAAGAACAGGGAATTTAACGGTTAATGGCATGAACACCTTCTCCCGACGTTCTTTTCTTTCGCATTCGGCGAAATTGGGCCTGGGCGCGGCCTTGGCTTCTTTGACGGACATCCCCTTCGTCATGCAACGCGCCCTCGCTGAAGGCACGATTGGCCAGCCGGGGCCCAACGGTCGGGTCCGCAAGCTGCTGTTCATCTTTCTGCGGGGAGCCAACGATGGACTGAATTCCGTCATTCCCTTGGGCGACTCGGCCTACCAGACAAGTCGGCCGAACCTCGCGATCGCTCCGGATCCAGTGGAGCCCTACACTCGAGTGGGTGCGGCGTTTTTCCCGGAGGCGGGTTCCAACGCGGGCATCTATGCGCATCCCTACGGACTCCCCTTGGGGAACGGATTTGCCGCTTTGCATCCGTCCTTGAAGTTCCTTGCCCCGCTTTACAATTCAGGCGATCTCGCGCTGATCCACCGCGTTGGTTATCCGAAGCAGTCCCGGTCTCATTTCGATTCTCAGGCTTATTGGGAGAACGGCGCGCCCGCGGATTCAGCGGTCAAAGATGGGTTGCTGTATCGGGCCATGATTGAGTCCGGCTTGGCCAACACTTCACCGCTCACGGCGATTAGTATCGGATCTTCGCTGCCCTTGATTTTACGAGGATCGAAAGCGGCCATGACCAATATCAGTGACCCGAATCGCTACGCGCTGCTGTCAGTCCCCAACACGCCCGCCGCCAATGCGAAGGCGAACGCCGCCTTAGCCGCCGCCAATACCGCCACCTTCGCCGACAAGCGGGAACGTGAGCTGCTGCAATTGCAGTACAAGAATCTCCACGACACGTTGGAGTTGTTCGCTCAGCTGAAGTTCTCCGAGGCCGACAACACATTCCGCGACGAGGCGGTAACCGATGGCGACACCGATTGGGCGAATGCCAACGGGGGCGGCTACTATCTCTTTCCGACCACGCCTGACAAAAACGGAGGTTGGCGGCGAGGCACGGGGAATCGCGCCGACAAGTATGTCATACCGACCAGCGGCCAAGAGTTTTTCGAACGACTCAAGGCCGCCGCCATTATTCTGAACCAGACCGATGCGATCGTTGCCGGAGTCTCGATCGACGGATGGGACACGCACAGCGATCAAGTTCAGGCCAAAGATGAAGCGGCGGGAGTGGGCTCACACACCGGCACTCACGCCGGACTCCTGCGGCGGGTCGGTTGGTCGCTGTACGCTCTCCAGAAGTACTTCACGCGCTACGCAGCGAAATGCCGCTGGGACGATCTCGCGGTGGTGACTCTTTCGGAATTTGGTCGGACGACGATTGAGAATTCCGACGCAGGCACCGACCACGCCGAAGCCAGCGTGATGTTTGTGGCTGGGGGAAATATCAAAGGTTACGAACCAGGAACTCTGGGAGGGGTGAAACGAACCGGTGTCTTCAACTGCGGCGGCGACGGTGATCGGGTGTTGCCTTGGGCGACCGGCCCGACGGGTTCCCTCTTCCGCGCGGGCGACCGCTACCTGCAACGCAATACCGACTATCGCTCGGTATTGGGGAAAATTATCCGGGACCACCTCGGCGCCTCTCCAGATCAACTGACCCGGATCATTCCCGGCTACGCAAATAGCAGCGAGAGCCTCAAGACCCCGGGGCTGCAAGCCCGCGACAACACCCAAGTGATCGGCGAGCCGGATATCGTCTGAGGCGATTTGCTTTGTTGCCGGAAGAAACTTTCGGACCCGCGAATCGTCGCATCCACGGCATCAGGCCACGACTAGTCGTGCCGATCGCACCCAACTCGCCATTCATCCGTGCACCCGTGCCAAAAGCAGCCGTCTACAAACACTGCCAAGCGTTTCCGCCGAAAGGAGAAATCCGGGTTTCCGACCAGCGCTTGGTGCCGCCGCCTGCCGTTTATCCCATGGGCACGAAATATCGACGCGAGCTTCAGCCCTGTGCCCTTGTTCCCTTTCGACCGAATGGATGCCATAACCTGCGAGCGCTGCGTGCTTGGGGATTGTAGCCCTACGTAGCCCGGCGCCCAGGGATTCATTCGTCACTCCCGAGAGCAGGCCTTGGATCGATCGACTTCGGTGATTCCGTGGGTCTTGTCGCTTAACACTACCGAGCATGGCGTCGTCCTTGCTTCAGCCTGCCTGCGACCAGTTTTCGCGTCAGAAAGTCGTTGAGGCGCTCGCCATTCCCCTTGGCCTGGAGAGCCCGCCGTGGATGAACGGCGGGCTCCAATCGCAGGAACACCTTTCCACTCGAGCTCGGCTTGGCGGTTCCTGGAGGGAGACGGCGGCCTCCGGGTTCCATCAGCGTGATGACCTCTTCGACCGCCTGACATATTTCGGTGCAAGCCTTAGCTTCGTCTGATCCGTGGACTCCGCCGAACTCCAAGCCGCGACAGGTACCGACGAAACTTTTCCAAATACGGCGGGACATCGGCGCGGTTCCGATCTTACCCGAGAAATTGCTCGGAGGCAGCACCACCAATCCGTAGACTTAGACTTTCGGCCATGCCCGAGAGTTCAAGCCCTCACCCAGCGTGGACTGCGAGAGTGGCCCGAATAGCAAACGCCAATTCGATTCCTTTCCACCCAATGCGTCTCCATCGCTGTCCGCTCCCGAAACCGCTGCTCCTACTGCTGATCTGGACCACTTCACTCTGCCCCGCCCTCGGTGGGTGGAACGAATTCATCGCCCAACAGTATCCCGACGCTACGGACTTCGATCCGCAGACAGTTAGCGATCAGAAACCTTTCGTGTTGGAGGACGGCAAGACCACCGTCATCCGTCACACCGTTACCGGGCCACTGAAGTTCCCACGGGGAGTTTATGTGGTCGCCAATTCGCGACTGGTGATTGAGGAGGTCACCGCCGGGTTGGAGATCCTTACTCCGTTCATCATCGTGGAGGACGGCGGTGCGCTGCTCGCGGGCGGACCTGAACTCACAAACCACTACCAAACTCATCTGGAAATTGTGCTGACGGGAATCGGCAATGAAGCCTCCGAGGACCAGGGCATTGATGATCCGCAACTCTACAGTCTGTTCGATCTCTCCCCTACGGGTTATGTGCGCTCAGCTCGTAAGCCCGGCGATCCTGATTCCTCGCAGTCCGAGTCCACCTTGTTTGGCAATAAGGTGCTGGCGGCTGGACCCGGCGGTCGTCTTGACCTCTTCGGAGCGAAGGGAACCGTGGTTTCTTGGGCGCGGCTCGCCGCCACGATCGATGTGGACCTAGGCGTCAACACCAACATCGTCGTGATTGAAGGCAATCGGGTCGGTGAATGGGCGCCAGGTGATCGGGTGGCAGTGACCACTAGTGACTTTGAGCCCGATCACACTGAGGAGGCGACGATCCAATCGGTAGACTTAATTGGGGGTGCCGGTGCCAACATGACCCGATTGACGGTTTCCCAAATTCGCCACGGGGTAACCGACGCACTTACCGGCGGAACCAACGTCATGTCGGATGGTCCAGGCACTTCATTCCAATGGTCGCATCACGGCGTGAAGGAATCCGCGGTGGGTGCCGACATTCGCGCGACGGTAGGACTGCTGACGCGGAATATCATCGTGCGGTCCTTCCGAACCGCCGATGCACCTCGGGGCGCGCTGGCGACACTCCCCCATCCCGTTGTGGACAACCTTGGCACCAATTTTTATGTGGCGCCGGGCGAATCACCGATACCGGCCGGGGTTAGCTTCTCCACCCAGGATCGCTATCCCGGCAAATTCGGTGACCTGCTGAGCCGCACCTCCAATCGCCGCGACATCTACGGAGGACATACGCTGTTCCGGGCCGGTTCCATCGTGCGCCTGGCGGGAGTCGGCTTCGGACAATTGGGTCAGCCGGGCAACTTCGGGCGAATTGGCCGTTATCCGGTTCATTTCCATTTGATGAAGGAAGCGACGAACAGTTTCGTGTCGCATTGCGCGATCTACGACAGTTTCAACCGTTGGATCACGGTGCACGGAACCTTCAGCATGGGGCTGACCAACAACGTGGGTTATCGGTCGTTCGGCCACGGATTTTACATTGAGTACGGCGTCGAGCAGCGCAACGTGCTCGACGGCAATTGCGGTATCCTGACCCGTCCCCCGGTGCCAGCGGAATTTGACTTCCATACTGATCCATCGGCCATCGGCCACAAAGGTAAGGAGGTAGAGCCAACGTTTGTGCCACAGCCTTATTGGAATCCACTCAACGTGTATCCACTGTCGTTTTTCGATCGGGAAAATCCCTCTGTGTTCTGGATTTCCAACAAGCAGAACTATCTGCGGAACAATCTCGCGGCTGGCGCGGCGATGGGTGGGCGCGGGTTTTGGCTCGCCGGCTTGCAATCCGCGGCGCGGAACGGACCGGCCTGGCGGATGGTCTCCGCCGACGCGGAACTTCAGGCGAAGTATCCGTATATTTCCGGCCAGTTTGCGCCGATTCTAGAGTTCTTCCAGAACACGGCGCACAGCTGCTGGAACGGAATCGGCACGGCCTTCGACTATGGCGGCGTGTTCCAATACACGATCCTGAGGACTAACATCGATGAGACAACCGGGAAAACGAATGTGATCCAGCTTCCCGCCTCCAACTGGGACGCCGAGGCCAGGTTCGCTTATGACGGCGACCGGCCGAGCGACGCCGGCTACACCTTGTCGAACGCCAATCCCAAGGCGCTTGGAGAGGACGGCCGGCCGCCGGACGACAAGAGCCCGAGTGCGGTGGATATGATGGCCCGGACGACGGCGTTCCGAAACCGCCAGTACGGCGCTTGGCTGAGACCTTTTTGGTGGTGGGTCGCCAACTCACAGTTCGTCGATAACATTTATGGAGCCACCTTGGTTTCGGGTGGCAACGAGGAGGCGGCGCCGGCTGGGTTCTGGGGACTCGTGAGCGGCTCAGACTTCGTCGGATTCTCCGATAACACTTACCGCAACCAGAGTCGCGCCGCGATCCAGCTCATGGGCGATCAACTTTCGCGCACCGATCGCAATCCCACCGACCTCTACCGGGAAGGCATACCGCCCGCGCTATACCAATATCCGGAGCTCCCCATGGAAATGACCCGCACGCTTTATGCGGGCGGAGACCTGGCCAACACGGCGCATGAACGGCGTGGCTACCAGTATTACGATGGTCCAGGCCCCGTGCTGAACGGAGTTTCCTTCCACGGGTTTTATCCCACCGCGGACGAAACCTTCCCACCGCAGGGTCCTCTACCCGTTCCTCAATATAACTGGTCCACTCTGCAGTGGTCGGATTGGTTTAAGACCTATTCCAACACTAACAATCGGGCGTTACGACGACAGCCATTCCTGAATGCGGCGTTGGGCTGGTTCGGACCAGGAAACCAGTGGAAGTATTCGGCGCTTACCTGGACGACCAATTTATTCTGGGGTTCCGATGTTATCGTCCGCCACCTCGTGCACGAGAGCTATACGTATGCTGGAGATTTTCAGGATGGCGACCGACAAACTTTTATCGTGGACACCGATGGAAGCCTGCAAGGGTGGGTGGGAGCCGGCAGTGTTAACAACTGGCCTGCTCACCGCGGGATCGACTGGCTTTACGAATGCCGCAGTGCCCAGTCGTGTCTGGCAACACCTTATCACTACGGGAACACGGACATCCTCCTACCGGCTTCCACCGGCAGTTTGGCGATTATGTTTGGCAAAGTGGCGAACGATTTTCGGTCACCGCCGCCCACTGCGCCGGCCGCAGACGACCTGCGCTATTTCATCCGAGGAGTGCAGATTCCTTATTCCGACAACAACAACCTGCGGCTCTTCGGGACCCTCAATGCCGCGGGGGCCCGCTACACGATACAGTTCCGCGAAGGTGCCGCCCCGGGCGTTCGCGAGAATCCGAAGCCACCGCCGAGTGATTTTGCGATTCGTTTCAGCTCTCTTGATAACACGCCCGGCCGCGACACGATGGGCTATGCGATCTGTTTCCCCACCGGCACAGCGCCGGAAGGCATCCGTCTCACCGCCGCACCGGTGCAGGTATACCAAGGATACGATCACGTGCCGCCGCAGTATTTTCGAGACGCCTGGAACACGGCGACCAACAGCCAGGCGCAGCAACTCCTCGTCAGCACCAACACGAACTCGATTACCTTGCCGGTGGGTACGGTGACCGCCCAGTGGGACGAAGCCCACAGCCAGTTGATCCTCACCGTTAAGCAAACTCAGCCGCGCAGCCGCAAAGCGTACCCGCTCGGACTCAGCACCGGGTCGGACCAGCAAACCTTCGTCGGGCGCGAGGCAATTTCCCGTTGGACCGCCATGCTGCCACACATGGAAGCCCCCATTCCAGACGATCGGTATCCGCGGGGCACCAACTCGATTGAGGCCGTTTTTGAGACAGTGGCCAAATCGCTCAACGACAGCCCCGACGCCGGGGCGATCTGCGTCGGAATCCATTACGATCCTTCTTCGAATATGCAGATGCCCAACCTCTACGCCCCGGTGGGCCAGGATGCCGTCTTTTATGATGAAACGGCGGCCGCTTTGAACCTGAATGCGGTTGCGGTGCCCGACTACGATTGTCGGCTAGCCGCCGGTGATGGTGGCGGTTTCGGGGCCTTTCAATTGGCGTTTTTTTCCACCGCCGGCGCTGACGATGCCCAACCCGACGGCGATCCCGACGAGGATGGTCTCAGCAACTTGGAAGAGTATTGGTTTGGGTCGAATCCACTCGCCCGCCAGAAGCGTAAGGGGGCCATTGTCCCTGGATTTAGCAACTTCGACGGGGTGCGCTATCTGACGATCACCTATCGCCGGCCGGCCGGAATACAGGATCTGAAATTCACGGTGTTCCGTTCGGAGGACTTGGTGAACTGGGAAGAAGACACCGCCGCCCACGACGTGGTGACGGTGGTTAACAACCAAGACGACAGCGATACGGTGACCGTGCGAACCAGCCGCAACGTCGACGCCCTTCCGATCAAATACATTCGATTGCAAGTAGAGTTGAAGTAACTCGTCGAAGGTCAGACAGATGTTAGGGCCACAGCTCCTTGGTGTGCTCATGATCAGAATACAGATTCTGCTAGACTTGATGCCTGTCTGAGGAAAAGTCGAACAACGCTATTTACTATGGATCGAATTATTGGAATCGTTGTTGAGCTAAAAACCTCAGGGAAGGAGAGTTGGGCAGGAACGACTGACCACGTCTATCTCGGAGTCGTCTCGGCAGTTGGCGGACGGGAATTTGTTCTCGCTCGCGGCGCGATGGATAAGCTTAAGAATGATACGACTATTAGGTTTGCATTCGGTCTCGGCACTGAAGATTTTGGAGGTCATGAACCCGATAACGCTACCGCGTCTTTACTCGACATGAAGATCGATCGAGCAAGTGTAAGTCAGGTATATATTCGCAAGCAGGGTGACCGCACGCATGGAGGAGACAATGCGTGGCGGCTTACCAGTGCTAGCGTCATCCTCATCGTTTCTCCAACGGAAAAACATCGCATCTATAAAACAACAGGGCCTGCGACATTCGCCAATGATTATGGCCTCCAGATTTGGCTAGCGGAAGTAGATGACAACGATGCCTTTGTTGGCGAATGAAGAGCGCCAACATGCCGAATGATTTCGGCGCGAACGGTGCATCATGGCAATGATGCGAGTTGGCTAAAACCGGCGCCGGGTCATTGGTCCGCCCTAGCCATTTGATTCTACTCCGCAGGGGAAGGCGCACGCCAAAATCGCGGCTATAAATAGGACTCGTTGCTCGTTGTTCGGCATGATTTTCATCGAAGCGATCGGCGGAGCGAAACACGTTCTTCATTCCAGAAAAAGCAAACGGGACTGCGGAATTCCGGACCCCACAGTTCGAGGAGGAGGTCGTTTGGGAAGTTTCTGAATCCGGTTCCGTGACGGCTGACTACCGTCCCAAGACCCGCGCGGCGATGGGCCGATGGAGGACGGAATGTGTCGAACGGATTTCGAACAGAACCCAAACTTGCCGATCCATAAGTTGCGTCCGGTGATATTCCTTCGCCCATTCATGAAACTGCACTTCGCTCTAACGCTCGCCCTGGCTTGCGTCGCTATGGTCACGTTGGCACCGCTTCAAACTAGCTCATTGGCCGCCGAATCCGATCCTAAAACCACGCAAGTAGCTCCGGTTTATGTAGTGGATCGTTATGATCCCAAGAGACGACCGGAGGCAGACCTGAAGGCAGCGCTCAAGAGAGCCGAGGCCGAAAACAAACGAATCCTTGTCCAAGCGGGTGGCGATTGGTGCGGGTGGTGCAAACTCTTGGACAAGTATTTCCGAGAGAATGGCCGTGTCGCCGCCGCTCTCGCCGCGGATTATCTCATCATCAAAGTCAATTACAGCGACGAGAATCGGAACGAGGACTTCTTTAAACAGTTTCCCCCGGCCGAAGGTTATCCGCATCTCTACGTCCTCGATGCCTCGGGCAAGCTCCTTCGCTCCCAAGGAACCGGAGAGCTTGAGGAAGGCCGCGGCTACAATGAAGACAAGGTCTTGCGGGTTCTTCGCCAGTGGGCGCCGCCCGCTGCGGCCAAGAAGTGATGCGGAGACGAGGTTGAGTTGGAGGGCGGTCAATCTCTCGGAAACGCCAGCTTCTCCGGAATCGTCGCTGACCAAGGAATCTCTCCGCGCATCATCTGGGGCGCCGCTCCGGTTAGTTTCAAATACCAGTCGGAAGGCAGGCCTTCGTAGGTCACGAAGTATTTCCTGACGGCCGTGTCGTTCGAGACCTTGTAAATCGCCGTTCCTTCATCCACTTCATCGAACATACCAACGACGACGGTTCGGATTCCCAACTCTTTGAAGATCGCAAACTGCCGCCAATAAAACTCTCCTCGGCGTCGCGGAATCATGGTCTTGCCCGGCGGCATCCGGCGCAAGTTGTCCCACATTTTCTATAAATGACCTTTATATTGGAATCGGGAAGATCTTCGACGGGGCCAGCGCCCGACGCTGCCTGAACTAGACTTCGGAACGAGTTACTCCCCGCGGCAGCCATCGACGAACCTTTGATCGATCGAACCTTCAGCTCCTCCTCCTCCGCCCTGCTCGCGGTGGCGCAAGAGCTTTCGGAAGAATAGCCGCCAACACGCGCTTTATCTATTGTGCTTTGCCGCCGGCAACGAACGAGGGGCGATGGCGGCCGTGAAGCGTCCGATTGATATTAACATAAATACTAATGAGATCGGAAGAGC
>DLVS01000320.1 GCA_003445095.1 Verrucomicrobiales bacterium | reverse complement strand
GGGGCCTTCTGCCGGTAGCCGCGCGGTCGCCTCCGGTGTTCACCAGGACAACTCCTTCACTGAACCCCCCTCATCGTGGATAGTAACGCGGCGGATAAGTGTTTCGCTAGATTCCGTTTCGGCCACGCCTTGAAGTCTACTGCGAACGGAGCCCTGAATCGAAAGCACAATTCACGGGCACCGACCCTGGGAACTCTGACGTTCGATCTCGCTTTGCCGGAGTCGGCGATTGGTTTAGGAGTTTTGGCGCACCATCCGGCGCGCCATGCTTCAACTCAGACCCACTTGCGAACACTGCAACAAAGCCCTGCCACCTGATTCCTTGGAGGCACGCATTTGCAGTTACGAATGCACGTTTTGCGCGACGTGTGTTGAAAGTGTGCTCGGCAATGTGTGCCCCAACTGCGGTGGCGGGTTTGTTCCGCGACCGATCCGGCCGTCGAAGAATTGGAAAGGGGATAACTTTTTGGGAAAAGACCCCGCCAGCAATCAGGTCAAACACCAGCCGGTCGATCCCGCGGTCCATGCAGGGTTTTCGGCCCCAATCCGAATCATCCCACCGGAGCGGAGATAGATTGATTTCGCGCGTCCGAACCACGCCTCGGCGGTGACTCATTCCCAGGGCGACCAAACCAATTCCGGATGGTCGGTTCGGCCCTGGTTAGACGAGAAGTTCCAGTAATCCGAGTTCAGGTGGTGAGCCGCATGCCCATCCAAAAAAACGAATTGTGCGCCGCGTTGATGCAAATTCGTGTGAACGTTATTTGGCCCGGCCACGGCGGCGAGTTTGCCATTGTCGAATAGCCAGACAGCACGACTTGGCTCTGGGACCAAGTGAAGCGGCGCCTGATTTCCCGTGCCTTCGCCGTTGATGTGTCCGTTCAAGCAATAATGAAACAGATTGTTAGAATTGCTTCGGCGGGCGTTGGCCGGGCAAATCCACACGGAACGCCCCAAGGCGATCCGCGAATTAGTCCGCCAGGGTTCTTGGTGATAAGCCGGGATTTCCATCAAGCGCGGCAAGTCTACATACCACCCTTCCTCGATTGAGCGCCCGTTGGGTGAACCGTCCGGCGGCAGCAGCCCATTGTGGTCGGCGCTCCACAGCAAGGTAGCCGTTCCCCATTGGCGGAGGTTCGACAGGCAAGCTACGGCGTGCGCCTTGGCCTGAGCCCGTTTGAGCCCCGGCAAAAGAAGCCCGGTCAGGACAACAATCAGGGCGCTGGTCAATAGCAGTTCAATCAAGGTGAAGGCGCGGGTCGGCGAAGCGATGTGTTTCATGGCACCACCTCGAGTAACAAGCCTCCACCCGGTCCACGATCCCGAACGGATCCTCAAACTTGACGAGTCCCGAAAAGCAATTGGCCGGCTCTACGAAGACTCGGGCGGACGTCCGGATTGGCCCGCGCACTCTCCAACGCAATTTTCGGAGTTCTCGTTTACTGCGTGGGGCCAGGACCGAAGGCGTAGAGCTTCGATTGCGTGCGCAGGAATATTTTGTCGCCCGCGAGCGCTGGGGTACCGGCAATGCGTTCACCGAAGTCCGCCGAGTTCAATACTTCTGGTTTGTCCCCGCCGGCCTTCACTTCCGACAGTTTTCCTTGCAGTGAAGCCAGCCAAACCCGGCCCGCCGCTGCCACCGGCGACGCATAATAGCCCCCCTGTGCCGGAAGACGCTCTTGGGAGTAATAGGGCTTGCCCGTCTGCGCATCATACGAAGACATCATCCCGCCGTCCTTAATCAAATACACTCGACCTTGGTAATAAAGCGGACTAGGGACATACGGAAGTCCTCGCGTTACACGCCACGCGACATGAGTGTCCGTGATGTCGCCTTGCCCACCTGGTCTCACCGCCAACAACACATTTTCGCCTTTCTTCATCAAGCCACCGATGGCGTCCCAATCCTGGCGAGTCAGCCAACCGTCGCCGTCCACGTCTTGCGCCTTAAACCAAACAGGACCGTTCTCAAATTCCTCGAGCGAAATCTTTCCGTCCCCGTCTTTGTCCTGTTTTTCCACTGTGCTCTCCCAGCTTGGCCAGGGAGAATCCGATTTACCGGGAGACCACCCGGCGTAGAACAGCAATCCGTCTCCGACCACCGGGGTCGTGCAAGAATAGGATGGCAAGCCGCGCACGACCCAGCGTTCCGCTCCCGTCGCCGGATCATAGCCTTTGATCGACAGGGAACCCGCTACCACGAGGTCAGTACGTCCAGCATTTTCCCACAAGATGGGCGTTCCATAACTTGTCGGCGCTTCGGGTCGCAGCGTTTCCCAAACCTTTTTGCCCGTTTTCGCGTCGACCGATAGCAAAGCCGATCCCGAGGCCAAGTCTCGGTTCAAGATGACTCGCCCACCCGCTAGCAAGGGAGAAGTTCCCGAGCCGAAGTTTCCTGCCGTTCGGGCGATGGGCAGCGGGTATCGCCACAGCTCTCTGCCGTCCAGATCGTAAGCAATTAGTCCAAAGGATCCGAAGTAACTCACGACCTGGGTTCCATCGGTGACGGCGGAACCGGCCGCGGGACTCCCTTCAGTGCCATGGAACTCCTCCAGCTTCTCGGCCGGGGCGATCCGCGCCCAGAGCAGTCGGCCGTCCTTGGCGGAATAAGCTCGGGTCTCAAGTTTTCCCTCAGCAAACGTGGTGAGAAAAACTCGCTCGCCCCAAACCGTAGGAGACGAGGGCGACCAGGGAACCTCGACGGACCAGAGAACATTTTGGGTGGGACTGATACCCGACGGCGGCTTCGCGTCGCTCGAGACTCCTCCACCATTAGGTCCGCGAAAATCGGGCCACGAGGGAATCGCCGGTGCCGCAGCGTGGGCCGCCCAAACCGTGAACATCAAGAAACCAAACTGAGCCAATCTCGAGATCATGGCGCAAAGAGTTGCTGGTCATCGGCCCGAATCAAGGCGCGATTGGAACACCCCTGAAGATCCCCCTGAGAGGCCCTTTGCAATGGCGGAGAACGTCTTGCGATCTAGGGAGGAGTAGGATAGACAGCTCCTCGGTCGTCGCCTTCAACAACGCGGCACCGGCATTGACGGGTGACCCAGATGTCCCTAGCACCATCACCTTTGCTTCGCGCCTGCGCGCTCCAGCGGAGCTGGGCTCTCCAGCAACTTTCGGCAACCGATTCCCAGACTGGAATTGTGCAGTGTGTGATGCGTTATCCACAACCGCTCGGCACGGAAGTCGTACGCACCCGCCTCAACGCGGTCGTCGCTACGCAACCCGCCCTGCGGGTGAGTCTCGATCTCGCCGATCTCTTAAATCCCCGTCAATTCGTCAATCCGGCCGGATTTGAGGCGCTGGAGGAAGCCAACTTTATCGCGAATGGAGAATCTGAAAACCACCTCCGCTCGATCCTCAAAGCTGATCGCGCCCGCCCTTTCAAGCTGGACCAAGCACCCTTGTTCCGCGTGACCGTCGTGAATCCCGGTCAGCCAGGCGAATGCCTGGTTCTGACCGTCCATGCTGCTCTCCTGGATTATTCGTCGATCCGGCGGATGAGCCGCTGGCTCGCGGAAGGCCCACCCTCAATCGAAGAGCTGACTCCACAACCTGACGGAATCGATCAACCCCCTTCTGCTTCAGTGGCCAATCCGGCATACCTTGAAGCTTTTTGGAAGCCGCGATTGCGCGACCGGGCGCCAACGCTTGTGGCGAGCGATTCCAGCGCTCCGACCAGCCCTCGGAGCGAGGCTCTTTCAGTGGAACGGTTGGTCCTCGGCCAGGACGTGCCAGCGGCGCTAGAACAGTTGGCGGTCCGGTTGAGAATCCGTCCTGAGGTAGTGATTGAGGTGGCGTGGGGACTGCTCCTCTCGAAATTAGGAAGAACTGAGACCCCACAGTTCGGCGTCTGGGGCGAATCCGACCTTGTTCCGAGCAACCGTCCCCTTGGCATTCATGGCAACCTCGTTCCCATGCGGCTAGAGATCCGGCCAAACGATTCGGTGGTGGCGCATTTGACGTCGACCGCCCGGGAACGCTCTCAAATCTGCTCGCACCTCGACGTCTCGATCTTCGAATTGGCCGATTGGGCGGGACTGAAACGCGGCGAGCCGTTGTTCGATTCCGCCGTGCGTTGTCG
>DLVS01000754.1 GCA_003445095.1 Verrucomicrobiales bacterium | reverse complement strand
GGCCTTTCGCAGCTATGCGTCGAATTCATCCCCGTTTTTGCTGCCTGGATACGGCTAAGGCCGCATCTCTGCCTTCACTGCGCCCGCCGCGCCGTGACGATGAGAGTGCGACCGGTGAGCACGGGCCACGAGTTATTCAGTCTCGCTAAGGTTTCCACACTTTCCGGCAACGGGCCAAAATGCCGGATTCTCCGGCGGGCCACTCGGCCAGCGAACAGCCGCAACAGCGGACCCAAGACTGCGGCCCAGAACGAGGAAGATCGCTGGGACTTATCGCAGTGCGGCGTGACCTCGCTGAACCCGGCGTCGAGCAACGCGTGCCCCAGATGAAAGAACGGCACAGGCGTAATGTGTCGCTGACCAGGGTAAAACCGCGAGTCGTCTTTGAGCGGCTGAGGATCGAAATAAACAAAGAACCCGTGAATGAAGTAAACCCACCGCGATTTCAGACTGAGCACGTTCGGCGTGGACACCACCAGCCAGCCGCCGGGCCGCGTCACTCGGAATGCTTCCCGCAGCACATGCCGATAATTCTCCAAGTGCTCGACTACCTCCGTGCAGGTCACCAGGTCAAATGACGCATCGGGGTAGGGAAGCCGGTCGACGTTGAAGTCTCCATGAGCGATCGGCACCCCATGCAATTCGAAGTGAGCCGGATTGTAGTCAATGCCCTGACATTCGATCTGCGGATGGCTGATTTGAAGGCGATGAATGAGGTGTCCCCAACCGGCGCCCACATCAAGATGGCGCAGCGGCTGGCCGGCAGGCACGAGCGTGCGGACGATCCGGGCCACGTGATCGACGATCAGTGAATCGTCTTCACCAGGCGGAGCCGAAGCAGCGATTGGTTCGTTCAATGCCATTCGGATTTCGCGCCGGTCGGGAACAGAACCTCGTTGAGAGCGCTGAGGTCATCGGTTCCCGTTCGGTGGTAAAACGGGTGACCGCCGAATTTGAAGCTCCGAACGTGGGACGGTTGATCGGCCCAATGGCGAGCAAGATCCCATGATCCCAAACGCCACAGATACTTAACGTTCCGTTCGAATTCCTGAAGGGATCGCAGGTGCATGAGGTGGGTGGGTGCTCTTTTGGAAGTGATTCCCTCCAGTTACTCCTTCGTTAGCGTCATCAAAATATCCGCGTACCAAGCGCAGTTGAGGCCGAGAGTTTCGTCAACCCAAACATCGCGAGGGCCCACATCCAGCCGCGACGAATGCACACCCAGGAGTCGCCATGGTAACGCCGTGACCGACGCCTCCGGAGCCGCGGGTGCGCGCATGACCACCGGTGCGCCGCTGGTACCTCGGTGAGTCCGAGCATCCGTGAGAAAGTAACCGAGACCGTCGAAACGAAGCCCAAACGACGACGCGATTACGGCCTGCCGCACCACCGGCAAATGATGCAGCTGATCGTGAAACCCGAGCGGAAATCCCACGATCAGTAGGGAGTTGCCCACCTCCACTTCATCGAACGAGTACTTAAGGTGCTCGGGAGTGAAGGCGTGGTACACGGCTGAAGCCGGCAGCGCGGCGCGGTCGATCTCAATCACCGCCACGTCGATCTCGCTGGCCGCATCGCGTCCCTGGCGCCAAACGCTCTTGCCGCCCTGATACAGCAGTATCGAGAAGGCTGTGGACTTCGCCAGGTTAGCGGCATCGAGGTGGACCTCGAATTCGAGGCGATCCGGAAAGTGCTTGCTCGCCTCGTCCACGACAACGTGGCGGCTGGTGACTAGATACACCCGCTCTTCCCGTTCGAAAAAGAAGCCGCTGGCGTTGGTGAGCGGCCGGTTCCCGGCCGACGTCCGAACGCACATAGCAGTCAGGAGCAATGGTTCGATCATTAGGTTGATCAGGGGTCGCCCCTCGGGCGACACAGGGATCAAGGCGCGGGACGCTCAAGGATCGCCCCGCGACCATCAAGCTTAGAAGATGGCGTCGAGGCCATACTTGCCTACCTTCGAGGTGTCTCGGCCATGTCCGCACCCGCCGCCTCCATTGTTCACTGCCCGCGATGTGGCCTGGCTCTCCGCGCGGGCGCGACTCAAGGACTTTGCCCGCGGTGCCTGGCTCGCCGGGTCTTCGGTGGTGATGAGGGCCCCCCTGCTAACTTTCCGCCATCACTCGACCAACTTCGGCGTTTCGGCGACTACGAAATCCTCAGCGAGATTGCCCGCGGCGGAATGGGCGTCGTGTATCGGGCTCGACAAGTGAGCCTTGACCGCGAGGTAGCCCTCAAACTGTTGCGCGACGGCGCACTTGCCTCGCGAGCGGAGGTCGACCGATTCCGTACCGAAGCCGCCTCCGCCGCTGCCTTGCGACACGCGAATATCGTCGCGATCCATGAAATCGGCGAACACGAGGGACAGCAGTTTTTCTCCATGGATTTGGTGGAGGGACGCAATCTGGCCGAACTTACGCGGGATGGCCCCCTGGCGGCGAGACTGGCGGCGGAATTGACGGCGAAGATCGCCGACGCCATGCAGCACGCCCACGACCGCGGGGTGCTTCATCGTGATCTCAAGCCGTCCAACGTCATCGTCAGCGGAGGCGGCGAACCGCATGTGACCGACTTCGGCCTTGCCCGCCGTGCGTCTCACGAAAGCAATCTCACTCTCAGCGGCGAGATCTTAGGAACTCCCGGTTACATGGCGCCCGAGCAAGCGGCCGGTCGGAGTCGCGATGTAACTGCTGCGAGTGACACGTACGCAATTGGTGCGGTCTTATATCATCTCCTGACAGGTCGCGCGCCGTTCGTAGGTGAAACACCGACCGCTGTCCTCCGCCAGGTCGAGGATCAAGATCCCGTACCACCGCGACTGCTCAATCCCGCGGTTCCCAAGGATCTCGAAACCGTCGCGCTCAAGGCGCTTCGCAAAGAGGTGGACCAACGCTACCCGACCGCGGCCACACTCGCCGCTGATTTACGCCGCTGGCTCCGCGGCGAACCCATTCAGGCCCGACCAGTGGCGCGCTCCGAAATCATGTGGCGCTGGTGGCGGCGCAATCCCGCTCTGGCTTCGTTGGGTCTGGTGTCCGCGGTGTTGGTGCTGGCCGTCGTCGCCATCATCTCCACCTCCAGTTTACGGATCGCGGCGCAACGGCGCGAAGCCGAGCAAGTGAAGAATTTCCTCCAAGAAATCCTCGCTGCCCCCAATCCCGATATCGACGGACGCGAAGTTCGCGTGATGGACATTCTCCATCGTGCGAGAGCTCGCCTCACCAACGAACTAGCCGATCAACCGCTCGTCCGCGCTGAAATCGAATCCACCCTTGGGGTTACCTATTATCAATTGTCGCTTTATGACGATGCGGAACCATTGCTTCGGTCGGCCTTGGCGATTTATGAGCGCGAACTCGGACCCGACGCCCTCAAAACTGCTGAGGCGCATGGAAATCTTGGAGCGTTATTAACGTGGTCGGGCCGGACGCCCGCGGCTCTCGAGGAAATTGCGCGAGCTATAGCAATTCTTCGCCAACAGCCGAACGCCGACCCGGGCAAACTGGCGAACTTGTTGGCCGAACAGGGGTCCACGCTTCTTTCGGCTGGCCGACCCAAAGAAGCGGAGGCCCCGCTGCGCGAATCCTTGCGGATCGCGGAGCAGTTGGGGCCGAAGTATGACTCTTTACGGGCCAGTGCCCTAGGTGACTTAGCGACTGTGGCCGGGGACCTCGGCGACCCCGCCTATCGTTCCCTCTTGGAGCAAGCGATTGAGCTCAACCGCCGGCTCCCCGATGGCAAAATCAATCTGGCCACCAACCTCAGCAATCTAGCCGACGGATTGATCGAAGCCGGCGACCTGGCGAACGCCGAGTCCGCTGCCCGGGAAGCACTGGCCTTGCGGCAACAGTTGTTCGGAACCAACAGCCCTCCGACAGCTTTCGCGCACGCCCGGTTGGGCACGGTATTCTTAGTTCAATCGAACTATGTCGCGGCGCTGGCTGCGGCGGAAGAAGCCGTCCGTATCGAAACCGGGCAACTGCCGCCGGATCACCGGGACTTTCAGTTTTCCCTGCGTCTCAAAGGACGCGCCTTGCTCGAACTCGGACGAGCGGAAGAGGCGGAGCCGGTGTTGCGACGCGCGCGGGCGGTGGCTGCCCAAGCCTACGGAATTGACCATCGCTCGACGCACGGAATCGGCTGTCTCTTGGCCGAAACGCTGATTGCGCTCGGGAAAGCTGACGAAGCGCGGCTGCTGCTTGATGCGGCGTTACCAGTGCTGCAAAAGTCTGCCGAAGCGAACTCGACGGACAGCTACCAAGCGCGTCGTCTGCGACATTTCGAGCAGCTAAGGCAACGGATGCCCTAGCCTGAGAGGGATCGCCTTAGACTTATCCGTTCCAGCTAAGGAGTGGCCGGACCGTCCGGGGGAGAGTTGGTCCGCAGTGGCTGTGTTATGACGTTCGTCGGGATCGGATATCCGGGACGTCCGGCCGCACCGACTGCACCGTCAGCCGGCGGGCTCCAGGTGCGCGAGTTCTCGGCGAAAAGTGCTTCGAATTGCGCGACCAAGTCACGCCGCGTCGGCGCGAGGTCGTGGGACTCAGTGGGGTCCACCTCTAAGTCGTACACGGCGACCGATGGTTTCCCGAGCGCCCGGACTCCTTTCCACTGGCCGATCCGACCGGCTTGGCTCAGTCCACCTGCGTGGCCTTCCCAATAGAACCGCGTGCTGTTGGTGGGCGGCGGCTGACTTAGCAGCAGTGCCGAAAACGAACGGCCGTCGAGCTGTTTCGGCAGCGGAGCGTTCGCCAGTTGGGCTAACGTCGGCACGATGTCCCACGCCGCCACCGGGCGGTTATTGGTTCTTCCGCCAGCAATTTTCCCTGGCCACCAAGCAATCAGTGGCACCCGTAGGTTCGATTCGGAAAGTGGCGTCGCCCTCGGCTTGGATGCTTCAGTCATTTCGTTCGCAGCGTCAGACGACGCGGTGCTCGTAACAATGACCAGGGTCTCGGAGTCCAAATTCCGTTTTCGCAAATCGGCGACCAGTTTACCTACTTGTTCGTCCAAGTAGGCGATCCGGGTAGCGCGAATTCGTTGGGACGGCGTCCAAGTCTGATTCGTGAAGGGGCTGGCGGTAGGAATTCGAACGGCACCCAACTCACTGCTACTACCGGGCAGATGGGGTGCGAAGTAGAGGAAGAACGGGTGGTCTTCGTTGATACGGATAAAGTTGGTGGCTCCTCGGAGCATCCACTCGAAGGCGGAGGCCGCCGCCGCGGGTCCAGGATTCCCCTTAAGTACGAAGGGCACTTCATTTCTCCACAGGAACGCCGGCTGATCATCGCGCCCATGGACCAAGTCGAGGCAACCGAGGAATTCGTTGAACCCTTGAGCCGTGGGAAGTCCCGTAGTGCCTTCCCAACCGAGTCCCCAAATTCCCACGGCGGCGCTCCGATACCCCACGCTTCGCAGCACCTCCGCCAGCGTGACGTCTTCCGGAGCCAGCGGAACTTGCAGTTCGCTCCGAACCCGCCCGTGACCGGTGTGTTGACCAGTCATTATCGCCGCTCGGCTGGCGGCGTCCACGGGAGCGCCCGCATACGCTTGCGTAAAGCGGATGCCTTGAGCCGCCAATTGATCGAGCGCCGGCGTTGGGACGGCGCGCGTGCCGAGCTCGTCAGGTCGCAATCCGTCGGCGACCACGAGCACAAAGTTCGGAAGGGGACTGGGCCGCGAAGGGCGAGCGGCGAAGGCAAGCCCGGTCGCCAGCAGCATGATCGCACTACAGGCAAAAAAACGTCTACTCGGACCGCAACGGCCATAGAAATGAGTCTCCCCTCGTGAGCGGGCCAGATTGTTCCGGCAAACGCCGCCGTATCCGCGTTCATCCGCGTCTATCCGCGGTTCGACTTCCGTTTTCAATTTCACGCGTCTTCAGGCGGGCTTTGGCAGGGGCTTCACAATCGCTGCTAACACACTTCCGGCGACGAGGAACGCCGCGGCGTCATACGCGGCATTCAACACGAGCCAGGGCCACGGTTGGTACCAATAGATGCCATCGCTGAGCTTCATATAATTGGCCGCCGCCAGCCCCGCGAGCGTCACCAGCATCAGTCGTTGACCGTAGCGCGGCAGCGCGGCCAGGCGGAGCATTATCGCCAGGAAGGCAGTCGTGATCCATCCGTGGAAAAATCCCGCGACGAGCGCTTCCGGCGCCATGGGAGTAACACCGTCGCGTCGGTAATGAATCGTGGCGACAGGTCCGCGTTGGTACTGGTCCAAAGTCACGGAAGGATCAGCATGAATTCCCGGCACGAGGTAAAGTCCGTCATTCGGCAAGTGCTCGCGCAAGGCCGCCCCCAGGGAGCCATCTGCCGTGCTCGGCTTCTCCACGTAGGCGTACGGGATCGGGCACGTCCAAAACGCCGCACCGAAGGCGAACAGGACCAAGGCGGCCACAAAACTGCCAAGAAGGAATCGTTTCATTGGGGTTTGTCGGGCGAGCTGATCGCCTCATTTCGACGGTTCGGAGCGAATGGCGGTCTTCTTTTCTTCGAGTTCCGCTTCGAGACGGCGTTTTTCGTCCAGGTATTGGTTGCGGCGCGTTTCGATCTTTTCGGGATCACCTTCGGCCGTCAGACGGGCCAGCGCATCCCGGCAGGCGAGATCTTCTTGCGCGATCTTGGAGCGGTACAATGAATCGAGGTCCGCCAGGCGGGATTTTTGGTCGGGCGTC
>DLVS01000846.1 GCA_003445095.1 Verrucomicrobiales bacterium | reverse complement strand
CAACGCCCGGGGCGGGCGTGCCCCCAAATCCAACTGAATCGATACACCTTCGTGAACACCACACGCATGCCACCTCTGAGCCCCGTTCTCTCTGTTTGCTCCTGTTCCATTGCCTGGTTCCGTCTCAGTTCTTGGGTTCCAGCACCGCCTGCACGGGCATCGAGTTGCCGAAGTTTTTCCAATCTTTGAAGGTCCACACCACTTGCTTGGCCGGTGTGACCTCGATGAACTGCGGATTATCCGGTCCGGCGTGGCAATTGCCGAAGCGAGTATTGCCATTCGGTAATCGTTCCACGCGCGTCACCCAAGCCAGCGTGATGCCCGGGAGATCGTTCTGGTCCAACTTCCAGACGATCTCCTTCTTCGGCGTCACTTCGAGCACGCAATGGCCATTCCCCCCGCCGATGAGGGTGTTGCCATTCGGGACTCGGACCGCGCTGAAGACCGAGTTACCAAAAGCCTCGGGACCGTGGCCGTCCTTGCGCCGTTTTCCGAACAGTGGGACCTCGAAGTCCCAAACGACCTGCCCGGCCGCATCGTACTCCCGAACCACGCCGTCAGACTCGTGAGCAACGAGGTAGTGACCATTACTCAACTTACGGACGAGTCGTGTGTCGCTGTGCGGATTTGGGTGGTCCACCTTGAGCTTCACCTCGCGCTGAATCTTGCCGGCTCGATCCACCTCAATGATCCGCGCGGGACCTGACTCGGCAATCATGGTCAGCCCGTTGTCGAGTCGTTGAAACGCATGAACCTCGACCCGCTTTCCCTCGTTCCCATTACTTTTCGCCGAATCGTATTCCCAAACGGTCTGGTGGTGTGGTGTCACCTCAAGAATCTTCGTCCAGCCCTGCTGATAGAGAATATTTCGGTTCGGCAAAACCCACGCATCATGAATGGAGCCCACGGGCGTTTCCCACTCCACCGCCCCGTCCGGCGTAACGATGGCCAATTTGTGCGTCGAATCATCCGCGGCGAGCACGCGACGGGCGGGACCGGTTTGTTCGGCAAATACTGAAATGAACGAAAATCCGACCGACGCGATAAGGAATGGTCTGATCACGCGCCAAGCAAAGCCGATCCTTAACCTGCCGTGAAATCAGAATTTATCTGCACTCGTTCGTCAGATGATTAGCCGCGGTAATTCGACGGCACGGCTACGGCTAGGCTTTCAAAGACTCTCGTCATTGCCGTATTCTTGCGCCGTGCCTTTTCCGATTTCTCCGCGCTACCTCGCCGCGCTGATCACCGCGGTTGGCGTCCCATTCTTTCCTGCTCGCGCGGAAGACCCGCTCCCGAGCGCGGAGCGCCTTCAGTCCAGTCCGGTGCTCCAACATCTGAAGCCCAATCCGTTCACGCCGGTGGCGGGATCCGGACCAGACGAGACGGTGGCGCAGATGTACGTGCCCGAGGGGTTCCGCGTGAGCCTGGTCGTGGGTGAGCCCGACTTGCACCAACCAGTCGCTTTTGCCTGGGACGAACGCGGGCGCATTTGGGTCGCTGAGGCGTACAGTTATCCCACCAAACGCCCGGCCGGACAGGGACTCGACAAGATTGTCATCTTCGAGGACCGCAACGGCGACGGTAAGTTTGAAACACGGAAAGTCTTTGCCGAGGGATTGAATCTGGTCAGCGGATTCGAAGTGGGATTCGGTGGCGTTTGGGTTGGAGCCGCTCCGGAACTTCTTTTCATTGCCGATCGAAATCGTGACGACGCGCCCGATGGTCCGCCCGAAGTGTTGCTGGACGGATTTGGCTTTCAGGACACGCACGAATGCCTGAACAGCTTCCTCTGGGGACCCGACGGCTGGCTTTACGGCAATCAAGGTGTGTTCAACCTCGCGCACATCGGCAAGCCCGGCACGCCCGAGGCGCAACGAACTGAGCTTCGGGCGGGCGTCTGGAGGTACCATCCGGTGCGGCAGGAGTTCGAAGTTTTCGCGAGCGGCGGGAGCAATCCCTGGGGACTCGACTACGACGAGCGCGGCCAACTCTTCATGACGCATTGCCGCAGTTACTGGGGCCGCGGTTGCACGACGCAGGTCATCCAAGGTGGCCATTTCTGGAATCAGGCCAATGCGAACTACGCGCCGTTCATTATCGCGGAACCGCCCACAGATTTTCCAAGCTTCCGTAACTTCCTCCTCGCTTCGGCGCGCTATGACCACGGAGCGGGCGGAGCGGGTGTACGTGGCAGTGACGCAATTTACGGCGGTCACTCGCACGTCGGTACCATGATTTATCTCGGTGACAATTGGCCCGACCAGTACCGAGGCCGTCTGTTCACGCATAATTTGGGTGGCCACCAAATGAACCAGCAGGTGAACGTCCGCATGGGGTCCGGCTTCGACACGGTTCACGCGGGGAGAGACCAGCTTTTCTGCACCGATCCGAAATACGTCGCCGTCGATCTACAATACGGCCCCGACGGAGCCGTTTATTTTATCGATTGGTATGACCAACAGCACTGCCACAATCCCAATACAGAACGCTGGGACCGCAGCAACGGGCGCATCTATCGGATGGAATGGACGGCCTCGTATCGGTCCCGGAAAGTGGACCTGTCGGAGCTGAGTGACGGGCAATTGGTAGAACTGCAGGGGTTCAAGAACGACTGGTTCGCCCGCACCGCACGACGTCTCCTGCAAGAACGCACCCAGACAGCGCGCGTGTCCGATGAAGTTGTGAGAGCGATCGGAGAAATGTCCACGACGCACTTGGATCCGGCGATTCGCCTACGAGCGTTTTTGACCCTCCACGCCGCGGGCCGCTTCACGCCGACGGTCGCCGAGCGCGCGCTTCGCGATCCGGATGCCTTCGTCCGTGGTTGGGCGATTGCGTTGGCGACGGATCGTCGCAGTGCCACGGCGGATCAGCTCGCGCAATTTGTTCAATTAGCCAAGACCGATCCGTCGCCGGTGGTTCGCCGATACTTGGCTTCAGCAATTCAACGAGTGCCCGATGCCAGCGCCTGGGCCATTGCCAACGCGCTCGCCCAACACGGGGAAGATCGCGACGACCGTAACATTCCCCTATTGCTCTGGGACGGCGTGGCCCAACGGATGCCGACCCGGTTGGACCGCGCGTTTGCCCTGGCGGAGCAGACGCAAATCCCCCAGCTCGCCGATTACATTTGGTGGTATGCCGCCACGTTGGATGGGCAGGGGCTAGAACGGGCGGTTGCAGAGCTCGGCCGAACGAGCGGCGAGACGCAACGCCGCCGGCTGGCCGGCCTCGGATTGGCGATGGAAGCACGCGCGGAGGTACCGATGCCCGCGGCGTGGGAAGCCGTCGC
>DLVS01000293.1 GCA_003445095.1 Verrucomicrobiales bacterium | reverse complement strand
TCGAGTCCGGCGCCGGCACGATTTGTCCGACACCTCCTTATATCAATAGCCTGGCACTCCTATCCGATGGGGCGACGCAGTTCATTTTCACCGGTGTCGCGGACACGGCTTATACGGTTTTCGCCACCACCAATCTCCTTCAGGCGAACAGCGAATGGTTGAACCTCGGACCCGCGACCCCGACGGGGACGGGTTATTTCGAATTTACCGACGCACCCTCAATCAATCAGATGCCGCGACTGTATCAGGTCCAGGCCCCTTAAACTCCGCATTGATTGGGCCACTTGGCTGGAGTCGCAATGGCGCAGGACGCCCCAAAACCCTTGAAGGTCTCGGTCCAGTTCTTCTCAATCGGGTGAGCCCTCTTCTGGAGGCGAATCCCCAAATCTTTGTCATTTCCATGCGACCTATGCGCCCCGGTTTACTTGTCGGCACCATGTTGATGTTCGGCCTCCCTCGCGTGGACGCCGCCAATTGTCCCACGATAGATTTCGGCCCGGTGCCGTTCCCGGCCAAGGTGGTCACCCTCGCCAATTACGGGGCCAGCCCGGATGTGGCCGCCTTCGCCGATTTCAATAAAGACAAGAAGCTGGACGTTGTCTATTGCAGCACCGGACCCGTTTATGTGCTCTTGGGCGATGGGAATGGCAATTTCACGGCGCCGGTCAGCGTGGTCAGCACGGTATCTACCTGCGTCAAGGTCGCCGACCTCGACCAGGATGGGAACATGGACCTCGTCCTGGGCACAGCGTCAGTCAACGTCCGCGTCGCTCTCGGAAACGGGGATGGTACGTTCAAACCGTTCGTCAATTATGTGGCAGCCGCCACCGGATCCCCCGCAGCTAATATCGTCGCCGTGGCGGACTTCAATGGAGACCAGGCGCTCGACATTGCGGCCACGCTGACGGCCGGTAACGCGATCGCGATTCTGCCGGGGCGAGGCGATGGCACTTTTGGGGCCGCGCGTCCCGCTGCAGTGACGACGCCTAACGGTGGTTTGCTGGCCGGAGACTTCACGGGAGACGGCTTCATCGACCTCGCCACGACTTCGAACGGCTCTCAGATCGCCGTCCTGGTGAACAAAGGTAATGGGACTTTCAACGCGGCAATCACGACTCCCGTTAATGTCACCGGGGTCTCTCTCAACAGCATCCGAGCCACTGACCTCAACGGCGACCAGATCCTCGATATCGTGGGTGTTAGCACCTACAACTCCGCCTCAAAGCGGTTCCTGAGCTTCCTTGGCGTTGGGGATGCCACCTTTGGACCCGCCGCGGTAAAATCCCTGACGACGGTAGCCCCTTACAACACTATCCTAACCGATATCAATGGGGATGGTCGGATGGACGCATTGGTCTCCGCTAATACCACCATGATCGTTATGGAAGGCCTCGGTGACGGTACCTTTGCCGACGAACTTCCCTTCGCCGCCACCTCGGTCGGCACCCTCGCCAGCGCCGATATAAACGGAGATAGTCGGCCGGATGTGGTGGTATTCGCTGGATCGAATGCGATGCGAATCATGCTCAATGAAACTGAATTCCTGCCGCCGGTTCCGGTTTTGGGTTGGCGAGTGACTGCCGGACCGTTGCGGCTCAAGTGGTACAATTCCTATGCAGGCTATGAACTGGAGTACCTGCCTCTCACGGCTAACGCAATCTGGCAATCGGTGACTGCAGGGATCACTGAAATCGACTGCGAGGACTTCTACGCCGTTCCAAGCGAGCGAAGTGGTCTCTATCGACTGGTCAAGCACTGAGCCCGGCGGCGACTTTGATTTTCGGGATCGACGACAGTTTAGGCTTACACGGGATTAAGTTCAGCGAACGTGATCGTCGCCAAGGATTCGCGGGCTCCTTCGATCAAGCGGCTCTCGATCTGGCCGCCTGCCCGACGGGAGGTTCGAATTACTTCGCTCGTTGTTGGTTCGGCCCCGCCAAGTTCCCGATTTCCATCAAGGAGAATCCCCGACACACTCGCCCAACCTGATGCGATTACTGCTTTCATTGGCGCTTATCCCGGGACTTTTCGGAACCGTTGGCGTCAGCGCCGCGGACCTGGCAGGAATGCTTCGGTTGAGCCCCGCCAATCCGCACTACCTCGAGTGGCGCGGGAAACCGATCCTCCTGATTACTTCGGGAGAGCACTATGGCGCGGTGGTAAACCTTGATTTCGATTACGCCAAATATCTGGCGACACTGGAGGCCGCGAAACTCAATGGCACGCGCGTGTTCCTGGCCTATCGAGAGCAACCGACGGCGTTCAATATCGCTGGCAATTCTCTGGCTCCGAAGCCCGACCGCTTTATCACGCCCTGGATTCGGAGTACGACGCCCGGTTACTTTGACGGCGGCAACAAGTTCGACCTGGAGCGGTGGGATCTCGCTTATTTTGAGCGTCTGCGGGACTTTGTGAAGCAAGCGGCGGGGCGAGGTGTGGTGGTGGAGGCCAACTTGTTCAGTTGTTTTTACAGTCCCAATTCCTGGCAGACGCATCCATTCCATGCCTCGAATAATATCAATGGGATCGGGCAGGCACCCTGGGACGAAGTCTTGACTCTCAAACATCCTACCTTAGTCGCCGCCCAAGAACGTTACGTCCGAAAGGTGGTGGAGGAGCTGCGCGACTTCGACAACGTGTACTTCGAGATTTGCAACGAGCCCTATATCGGCGGCGTGTCGCGAGAATGGGAGGTCTACATGACGGCGGTCGTCGCCGATGCGCAGAAGATGCACCCCCATCCCAAACTCATTTCGTGGAACATTGCCAACAATACCGCCAAGGTCGTCGATCCTCCGGCCGCAGTCTCAATCTTCAACTTTCATTATGCCGTTCCCCCGGAGGCCGTGGCTGACAACTACGCGCTCAATCGGGTCATCGGCGACAACGAGACCGGCTTTCGCGGGACCAACGATGCGCCTTATCGGATGGAGGCGTGGGATTTCATCGTGGCGGGTGGCGGATTGTTCAATCACCTGGATTACTCATTCACTGCGGGATTCGAAGGAGGCAACTTCGTTTATCCGGCCACGCAACCGGGCGGTGGCGGCACCGAGTTGCGCCGCCAATTCGGCGTCTTGCGAAATTTCATCGACGGGTTCGATTTCGTGCGGATGCGTCCGGACAATTCGACCATTGTGGGAGGCGTTCCCGGGAGTCACACCGGCCGAGCTTTGGCGCAACCAGGACGTGCCTACGCCCTTTATTTTCGGCCGTCGTTGATCACCCGATTTTCCGTTCGCTGGACAGGTTATATCGAAGTTCCCGCAACGGCCGAATATACCTTCTACACCGTATCGAATGATGGGGTCCGGCTGTGGATCGATGAGCGACCGTTGATCAACAACTGGACGGACCACAGTGAGAAGGAAGATATCGGAAGGATTTCGTTGCAGGCGGGGCGGCCGCACCCCGTGAAGCTCGAATATTTCTACAATGGCGGGCAGGCGGTGATGAAGCTGGCGTGGTCGCGACCAGGGCAAGGCAGCGAACCCATTCCGGCGACCGCGTTGCTCGGACCGCAGCGCGAGCGGGATGGGTTGCGAGGGGAATACTTTGCCGGGCCGAATTTCGACCGGCCATGGCAGACGCGCACCGATGCTCAGGTCAACTTTGCTTGGGGCACCGATTCACCGTTTCCTCTACCGCAGACTGGAACTCCGGGACCGCTGGAGCTCGCGCTGCCGGCCGGTGCCTGGAATGTGGAATGGTGGGACCCTGTTTCCGGGCGCGTCGTTTCCGGGTCGAAGGTCGAGGCCAAAGGGGGCCGCGTGTCGTTGGCGTGGCCTTCGCTAAAGGATGATCTGGCCCTCAGAGTTTTGCGACCGTAGGTGGGTGCGAGGCAATTTTGGGAACCGCTAATCTTCACTGCTTGATGTCAATAACTCCTCTCGAATGACCGCTCGTGAACTGAACCGCGCCCTGGCTACTGCGGCACACGCCGCTAAAGCGGCGGGAGAACTCATGCGAAAACACCGCCTGCGCTCCAAGAAGGTCAACGACTCGTCGCCGCACGACATCAAGCTGGAACTCGATGTTCGCTGTCAGCGCCTCATCACCAAAATCCTGGCTCGGGCGTTTCCGGGGATCCCCGTGCTCGGAGAAGAAGGCGAGGATGATAAGGTGAAAACCGCGCCGGCGCGTTGGGTGGTCGATCCAATTGATGGAACGGTCAATTTCGCCCATCGGATTCCGCATGCTGCGGTCAGCATCGCTCTGCAACTCCGCGAGACTCCGGAGTCGGCCGGCTACCCGGATGGTTTTGCCAGTGTCGTGGGTGTCGTTTTTGACCCGTTTGTCGATGAGTTGTGGACCGCGATTCGAGGCAAGGCGGCGCGGCTGAATGGGCGCATTATCTCGGTCAGTCGGCGGACTCTGGATCAAGCCATTGTCAGCATTGGCTTCTC
>DLVS01000142.1 GCA_003445095.1 Verrucomicrobiales bacterium | reverse complement strand
GTGAAACGACCAGCGGGAAGGCGGGGGCGGAGCCCATCCATATTAAACGGCTTAAAAACATAAAACTCTCCCATATATATAATATTTATAAATTTATTAGTCAGTTACTTTGGGTCCCCGAGCATTTTTGGGGGGTGGCGGGCGGCGATGATGCCCTGCTCGATGGCGCCATCGATGAAGCCGCGCCAGCCGTTGGCCCAGTCGGCGTTCGCGAAGAGCAGCCGGCCGGCCGGCGCCTGAAGCTCGGCGATCGCCGCCGACAGCTGGCCGGGGCGCGACACGCCCCAAGTCCCCTTGGAATAGGGATCGACGTTCCATTCATAACCATAAGCGGCCACGACCTTGGCGTCGGGGACGAAGGCGCGCACCGCCGCCTGCACTGCATTGGTGTCGTTCATGTCGAGCGCATCTGCGCTCGGGCCGAATGCGATCAAATGGGTCTTGCCATCCTCGGCGCCTTCCCACAGCAAGAAGTTGATCGGCGCGTCGTCGCCGGGCCCCCAGCCCGAGAAATTTGCATATTCGCCTTCAAGCAGGATATGGGTTTTGGTGCCCTGTCCGGCATGGCGCTGCCGCGACGTCGCGAGCTTAACGGGGCTGAGCGCGGGCTCGAACGCGATGTCGGCCAGGATATTGAGCGGCGCGGCGCAGATGACGGCGTCTGCTTTGAGGATTTCCCCGCCCTCGGTAACCACCTCGACCGACGTCGAGAACTGGCGGATCGCGGCGACGGGTGTCGATAGCCGCACGTCGGCCGCCGCATCGGCGGCAATGGCGTCAAGCAGGGTCTTGGTGCCGCCCGCGATGCGAAAGCGCCCCACCGCGTCATTCGTTACAGTCAGATTATACCCGGTCAGTGCGTACCAGCGCATCATGTCGATCCAGGATACTTCGCTTGCGGGTGCGTTGCCCCATACAAGGATTATGGAATCGACGAGTGGCCGCACATCGTCTGGCATCGGCGTCGCGTCGATTTTTTGCCGCAGCGAATAGGTGTCGGCCTTCATCCACGTGGCATCGGCAAGCGGCTCCGCAGGGCGCGGCATGATGGAATATCCGCCTTCGAAGAGATCAGAGACGGATTTCTCGAGCCGCGGCCATTGCTCGGCCGCAGTCGTTTCGTGGCGTCTACCCTGCTTGTCGAGATAGATGATCCGGTCGGCAACTGCGCCAGGCGTTTCGTCGAGCGCCACGCCGTAACGGCTGATCTCGGCCCAGACATGCGGCTGGAGCCAGTGGACCCAAGTCCCGCCGAAATCAACCTGGTGGCCGGCAAAGTCGGAGGTGAAGGTGCGCCCGCCCAGCCGATTGCGCGCTTCGAGAAGCGTCACGCGAACGCCGCATTCGCGCAGTTCGCGCGCGGCGGTAACGCCGCAAAATCCGCCACCCACCACGATCACATGACGCTGCGATCCAGGAACAGGGGGCGCGGCGCGCGCCGATGCACTCGCCGCACCGCCGAGCAGCATCGATGCGGCGGCAAGGCCCAAGACTCCCCGTCGCGTCGGCGGCTCGGAGACCTTCTCGTGCCCCGGCCCCGGCAATCCACTCTTGTCGTGCGTATCCATCGTCAGATTACTTTCTTGCTGGGCCGGAAGATGATGCGAGGAAAGCGATGATCGCCGCCCGGTCTTCCGCCTTCTTCAGGCCGGAGAAGGCCATTCTCGTGCCGGGCGCAAATTTCTGAGGCGCCGCCAGAAACGCGTCGAGGCGTTCGCGCGTCCATTTGCCGCCGAGCTTCCGCATGGCGGGGGAATAGTTGAAGCCGGCCGCTATGCCCGGTGCCCGCCCGACCACGCCCCGAAGTGTGGGGCCGGTCATGTTGCGATTGCTATCGACCGCGTGGCACGCTGCGCAGCGGGCATACAGGACCTTCGCGTCGGGCCGATTGGCGGGCGTAGCGCGGGCAGCATTCTCGTCGACTAGAGCGATGCAGCCCAGCAGCAGTGCCGCTATTGGCGCAATCGCCAGCAATCGATTTTCCCGGTCGCACCGGGGATTCGCATGTCTGAATCCGAAGATGGTCACCATTCTCTCCCCAATGACGACTCGCCAAAGCTTATTATTATACCGTCAACTGACGGTTTGCAATATCGGAGTTTTTCCATTGGATGCAGGTCAGGATTGGGGGATTACGCGTCAATGGCATCGATCTGGCATAGCCGTCATTTGACGGTTGATTATATGAAGCTTCTTTGCCAAGGTCCGCACGCATGAAGGTCGAAACCCTCGAATCTCGCACCAGCGACCAGCTGCCGGGCGAAATGGCCGTACAATGGTTGCTGGCAGACTTGCGCGCGCGACTGCCCTCGAGCCCGCGGAGAAAACCCGGCTCCAATTATGACAAGATATTGGTTGCAGCGCGCGATACGCTGAAAGACGTCGGATATGCGAGCTTTGCCCTCAGGGAAGTCGCGTCGCGGGCGCAGGTTCATTTGAAAACGCTGCAATATCATTTCAAGACAAAGGGAAGTCTGATCGAGGAGACGCTGAATTATTCACTCACTCGCCATTATTATGACTCCTATATTAGCCTGTTCAACTCGCTGCAGACGTCCAGTCATGAGGAACTGATCGAGGAAACGGTTCGATTCCTGGTGTTCGATGGAGCGCAAGGCGGCACATCCAGCTTCTTCTTCGACCTTTGGGCGATGGCGATGCGCGACGAAGACGCCAAGCTGGCGGTCGATCATTTTTACAGCCGCTACCGGCGCCTGATGGCGTGGCTGATATCCAATGCGAACCCCAAGATCGGCGGCCAAGCGGTGGAATTGCGGGCCGCGCTGATTATAGCCCAGATCGAGGGGCTGATGCTTTTCCTCAATCAGGACATGCCGAAACATGCCGAGCTTTCGAACCTCGCCGACGAGGCCGTTCGCGAGATCATGCGATGCATCCGGAGTCCGAAATGAGGATGGACGAGATATTATTGAAAGGACGGGAGCAGTGCCATGAAGCAGTACTTCAGATCATACCCATTACCGTGGCGTTCCTTCTACAAGGTACCGCTTGGAATGGCCGCCATCGTCTCCTTGGCCTGGCAGGGCGCGGGGGCCGCGGAGCCTGGAAAGGTCCTTCACCCCGTGGCTCTGAGCAAAGACGTTCTCGCCGGGAAGGGCCTAATCGATTTCGATCCATGGCCCAAAGCCATGCAGATCAAACCGATCAAGTCGCACCGGTCGATCAGCTGGTTTGTGGGTGAAACGCTGACATCGATCATTTATGAGGCCGACGATGGCCTGCTGACTTTCACCGATTTGCCCTATGAAGAACATGTCCGGATTTTGCATGGGCGCGCGATCTTGACGTCGGTTGACGGACACAGACAGATTTTCGATCCGGGCGACGATTTCATCGTGCCTAAGGGATGGAGCGCCACCTGGCAATTGAGCGGTCAGTATCGCGAAATCGCGACATTCGAGACGCGTTCTCTCGATGCCGCCATGCAGCGATGGTTCGGCAAATAGACCTCGTTGCAGGATGGAGCGCTTTGCCGTCGGCTGCCGTCCTCACGCAAATCGCTTGAGCAGGAGGGTGCCAGCCCGTCTTATCATCTTCCGGGGGCTGCCGACGCTTGCCATATTGCGGGCAAGGGGCGGCACCTCGGCGTGCCCGGGAGGCCATTTCGAACGCGGCGCGAGCCGAGTTTGCCCACCATGACATCGCCCTGCCGCAGCCGAGGAGGCGCTTGCCTGAGAGCGGGTGCAGAATCTCTAGGACGCCTGCTGCTGATCGAGAAGCTCGCTCACGATCGCTCGCCGACGTTAGCGGGCCATGGCGCCGCGGACATCGCTGCCCTTCCGAATGCTTGCAGGCGCCTCCTTTATTGGCTCATCGGCTCCGAGCGTGAACGTCCGCTACGCTTCTTTCGCGTTCGAAAGCAGGCGGTCTCCAAGCGGCCAATATTTCCCATAATCAGCATCATCACGTGTGGGTATTGGCCGCTTGCCCATCGCCGCAGGGGTAAGGCATTGACGCGATGCGTGGGTGCAGTCCCGACCGTGGCAACGCTGTTCTGGTTCCTCACTGAGTCATCGACCGCTGCTCGCTCCTGGCAATGAGCTTCGGGGCCGTGATGGCTATTTGCTCCCCAAAACGGAACATATCGAGAAGCTCGGGCCCTTTTGGGCTTGTTTCGCTCGATCGCCGCTCGGCGCGCATGCCGCCGGAATGGCAAGAAAACGGGAGATTTCCGGGGCACAGCCGGAAGAAAATTGGGTGTCGCCGAAGTGGGTTATTGACATGCACACGGTATGCGGCAAGCCGCAAAGCCGTTGCTCCGCAAATGACTGAAAAAGCACGCGAATATCGGGGTGTAAAATACACCACAAAGGGTGCAATCCGCACCCGCCTAAGGGTGCATTTCGAACCCCGAAAAAGGCGCGGATTTCCGCCGAAAACCTGTGGTCGCCGGGGTGCAACTTGCACCATTTTCCGCGCTCCAAGGGGCGCGCCTTGACGATTCTCCCGGGTGCTGGTAACCAGCATTCGCCTTTCGCAAGAACCCACCACCCATCCCTACCGAGGGAGGGTGGTTTGGAATTTCATCGTCGTTCCGTAGCGCTTTCGCCGGAGACCTGGGCGTCTCTGACGAAGATTGCGAAGGAAGAGGGCATCACGACATCAGAGTTGGTTCGGCGCGTCCTGATCCTCTTTTTGGGGGACCGCGACCGCCCGCAGTTCAACGCGCAGCGCATGGCAATCATCTGCGAATATATGCAGCTTGTTGCCGACGAATGGGTGAAGACTCACGCACCCGATCGGCGAGATGAATTCCTTTCGGTTGTCGACCAGAGACTGGAGCGGCACCATGGCAGATAAGCCCAATCGCCCACGTCATCCCCGCGCTTGGTCAAGCCATGGCGAGGCAAATCGAAACAGCGGGAATTTCACTCGCGGTTCCCAGCTCATCGGTCATCAGTTCTCGATGTGGTGGCGCGGCGCTCGCGTTCCGATCTTGGTCTGGATCGGATTGTTGCTCGGATTTGCGTGGCTCAAGCTGACCCTGATCCTTGACGATTATGAATTCCAGATGCTCGGTACGAAGGCACTTGCTGCGTTCTGGAACTTTGTCGGTTTCGACGAGATGAAGCGTGCCAATGTGACGCTGCGGGACGGGAGCATCTACCAGACGTACATGGGCTATGTTCCGTTTATTCCCGACGTCCAGATTGCATGGGCGAAGCTCATGAACGCATTTTGGGGAAGCCTGATTTTCTCCACCATAGGGGCAGGCATGTTCGCATGGTGGTTCATCCCATGGGCGCGCGAACGGGGTGTATCGATCCTTGCCGATCACCATGAACGCGGGGTCGAAATCGTTGACTATGATGTTCTGAAGATGATGCTCGATAGGCATAATCTGGATCGCGTTCGGGACCGCGCAAAGGAAGCGTTTCCGGATTTGACGCTCGCGCAGGTCGAAGCGCTTCCGCTCGCGCAGCGGAAAGCAGCGGGGGTTCTCCTCCCCTACAAGATTGCTACTTTGCCGTTCCCTTATGGGTTCGAACAAAGCCATGTCATGCTCACTGGTACGACAGGAACGGGGAAGACGACGCTCATCCGTCAGCTCGTGGCGCAGGCGATCGAACGGGGTGATCGATGCGTCCTGTTCGACCTTACCGGGCACTATATGTCTGCCTTCTA
>DLVS01000184.1 GCA_003445095.1 Verrucomicrobiales bacterium | reverse complement strand
GTGGAATTCCCGAAGGGCGCGATCCTGAATTTCCAGTTGGCCCAAAAGCACGGCGGCGACAACTCGGACGACAATCAAACTCACAATCTCGGCCGGTGGCGATTGAGCGTGACCACGGCGACCAACGCGGTTGCAGATCCAATTCCGGCCAACGTTCGCGAGATTTTTGCGATTCCCCGCGATCAACGTTCAGCCCGGCAGATCGCCACCGTGTTTAGCTATTGGCGAACACAGGTTCCCGAGTTCAGGGAAACCAACGACAAAATTGAGTCGCTTTGGAAGCAATGGCCGGAAGGAACTCCCACACTCACCTTGGTGGCTCGGGCTGGTGCCGCCCCTGGGGACGAGCGACGGAGTACGCACATGTTCAAGCGCGGTGACTGGCTCAAGCCGGGAACCGAAGTCACGTTCGGTACTCCAGCCATGTTGCATCCACTGCCGCCTAACTCCGATGGCACTCGGTTGACCCTCGCCCGCTGGCTGGTGGACAAAAAGTCGCCCACGACTGCGCGCGTCGCCGTGAACCGGGTGTGGCAGGACTATTTCGGCACCGGCTTGCTTGAAACGCCGGAAGATTTTGGCGTGCAGTCGCCCGCGGTCTCGCATCCCCAACTGCTGGACTGGCTCGCCACCGAGTTCATGGATCCCATCGTCGCCACGTCCGGCGAAGCGGCCCCAGCGCCCTGGTCGTTGAAGCATCTTCATCGATTGATCGTCAATTCCGATACCTACAAACAATCCTCTCGAGTAACACCGGAACTACTTGAGCGGGATCGTTTCAACCGGTTGTTGGCGCGCGCGCCGCGGTCGCGGGTGGAGGGAGAGATTGTACGCGACACCGCGTTGGCGGTGAGCGGGCTGCTGAATCCTCAGTTGGGTGGGCGCAGCGTTTATCCGCCGGCCCCTGAGTTCCTTTTCCAGCCTCCGGCAAGTTACGGCCCGAAGGTGTGGGCCGAAGAAAAAGGCGATGATCGTTATCGACGGAGCATGTACGTCTTCCGCTTCCGCAGCGTGCCCTATCCCGTGTTAATGAATTTTGATGCGCCCAACGGTGATTTTTCGTGCGTGCGACGGCCGCGCTCGAATACGCCGCTGCAAGCACTCACGACCTTGAACGAGACACAGTTTATGGAAGCGGCCCAGGGCCTCGCCGCCAAGACGCTACGCGAAGGGGGCGCGTCGGACGACGAGCGAATTCGCTATGCCTTTCGACGGGTGTTGTCGCGTCCGCCGACCGCCGAGGAACAAGCCGAGCTCAAGGCCTTGCTGGAGCGGCAACGGCAGCGCATCGCCGACGGTTGGGTGAACGCCGCGGAACTGGCGACGGGCAGGAACCAAGTGCCCGAGGTGCCTCCCGGGATGACGCCGACTCAGTTAGCCGCCTTGACTGTGGTGAGCCGAGCCTTGCTGAACCTGGATGAGGCGATCACGAAGGAGTAGTGCCACCTGATGACGACCGCAGAGCTGGACCAATTCTACGCGGGAATGGTGGAGCAGGCCCGAAAACAGGGCGTGACGTGCTCGATAACGAGCGGAATGGCTTGTGTTTACTATGGGATAGCCGCGGCTACGAAAGATTGCGACATCCTGTGCTCACCCGAGCAGGCAGGCGCCTTGTTCGCCGTAATCTCGAATTCACGAGCCGAGGAGCAACCGCCTGCATATCGAGGGCATTTGAGTGCCCCACTGGATTGCCGCTGGCTGCGTGGTGGGTGGACGAGTCATTTTGAATGGAACACGGTACCTGCACCGGCTCACCTTGATGTTTTTGGAATTGCTCCCCGTGGCAGTGTGCCTTGGTGGATTGATTCGCGCGGGCTTTTTGCTCACCCGCACATTGTCGGGGAAATGAAGCGGACGGACCGCGAGAAGGATTGGCCTTTTGCGACCTCTTTGGGCCTGAAACTGCTCGCCGAAGGTGACCTTCGAGGTTGGCTCCACATCTTTGATGCGGAATCGCTCACGGCGGCATTTGAAAGGGTTCCCTGCCCCCCCGATCTGATTGCATCGCGTCCGGCGTTAGGCTTGCTGGTTTCTGGCGACCCACGGCTCGACGTTGCAATTCGTGGAGAGGTCGAGTTTTGGCATCAACTCGATAAGCTGCGGATGTCCGTCCATCGTAGAGCAGTCCGATCCTACATGGTCGCCGTAGGACGCCATCCCGATGGCGACTCTCTTGAGCTTGCAGTTCAGCATCGGGTTCGCGTCGCGGTAGCGGAGCGGCTTTTGCCCCAAGCGCCTTTGCTTGATTACGGAATCGAACGGATAATTGCTGAAGCCATCAGTCACGCCAGCCGTCTGGTTCCGACTGGGGCTCTGGATTGGCTGCCGGATGCCCGAAAGAACTTTTATGGATTATCCCAATGAAGAACTCGCATAACCCACCCGAATGGCTTTGCGCCGACGTGACGGAGTTCATCCAGGCGATCGATATTGAATTTCAACGGCGCGAGTTCGGCGACGAGCTGGCCCGGGTCAACCAACTCCCGTTGGCCGACCGATGCCGATACGTCCACGAAATCACCGACCACGCACTACTTCATGGCGTCAATCTCGACCATGAACCCGTGGGCGTCACCCGTTGACCGCTGTCCGTCTGACCTATGAACCGCCTCACTCACCTCCAGCACGCCGTCGAACAGGATCGCCAACATTTGACCCGGCGCTGGTTCTTTAAAGACTGCGGTGTCGGGCTCGGTGCGATCGCGCTCCACTCGCTGCTCCGCGACCAAGCGATGGCGGCCCCGGCGCCGAATCCGATGGCGCCGCGCCAACCCCACTTCGAAGGCAAAGCCAAGCGGGTGATCTATCTGTTCATGGCCGGGGCCCCTAGCCACCTCGAACTCTTCGACTACAAACCGCAACTCGCCAAATTCAACGGCACTCTCCCCCCGGCCGAATTGCTCAAGGGCTACCGCGCCGCCTTCATTAATCCGGACGCCACGCTGCTCGGACCCAAGTTCAAATTTGCGCGCCACGGCCGCCACGGCACTGAGCTGTCCGAACTGTTGCCTCACTTAGCCGGAGTCGCCGACGACATCACGCTCATCAAGTCCATGCAGACCGATGCTTTCAACCACGCGCCGGGACAAATCTTCATGAACACGGGGTCGCAACAGTTTGGCCGCCCGAGCTTCGGCGCTTGGACCACCTACGGTCTAGGCTGTGAAACTCAAGACCTCCCGTCGTACGTCGTCTTCAGCACGGGCAGCAAAGGCACTAGCGGCGGCGCTTCGAATTGGGGCTGCGGATTCCTTCCCACGGTGCATAACGGAACGCTCTTCCGGACCGGCGGTGATCCCGTCCTATACTTGTCGAACCCCAAAGGCGTGGATGACGATCAGCAGAAGGATACGATTGAAACGATCAATCGTTTAAACGCGCGCCGCCTCGGAATCATGGGTGACCCCGAAATATCCGCGCGGATCAGCGCCTTCGAAATGGCCTATCGAATGCAACACGTCGCGCCTGAGGTCATGGACCTTTCCAAAGAGCCGGTGGCCATTCGCGAGTTGTACGGAGCAGAGCCAGGCAAACCCACCTATGCCAATGCCTGCCTGCTGGCCCGGCGCTTGATCGAACGCGGCGTTCGTTTCGTCCAGATCTTCCACGAATCTTGGGACCAGCACGGCAATCTGACGAAAGAACTAAAGCACAACTGCGAAGTGACCGATCGCGCCAGCGCCGCGTTGGTAAAGGACCTCAAAGATCGCGGCCTATTGGAGGACACCATCGTCATCTGGGGCGGCGAATTTGGGCGGACGCCTATGGTTCAAGGCGGAGACGACGGCCGGGATCATCATCCGAACGGATTCAGCTATTGGGTGGCCGGCGGAGGATTCAAGCCGGGCCTATCGTGGGGTGAGACTGATGAACTCGGTTTCAACGCGGTCAAGGACAAGGTCCACGTTCACGACTTCCATGCCACGTTGCTGCATCAATTGGGCTTCAATCATGAGAAGCTCACCTACCGATTTCAGGGACGCGATTTCCGCCTTACCGACGTGTACGGCGAAGTCGTCCAAGGGTTGATCACCTAAATCGCAAAAACTCGGAGCGCGCGAGTTCTGAGGCGACGGGGCAGCAATTCCCTCAACTTGGTTTGACCAGCGGCGGAATCGTCGGAGCCGGTTTTGTTTTTGTCTGGGAACGGAAAAATCCGCCGGTGCTGAAATTGTGCCAGCCCAGCCGCAGCCAGCGAATCAACGAGGCGGCCAACCACAACGCCCACACCAGCATCAGGAACCGATACCACCAAATAGAGATGGAGACGCAGGAAGGCTGCGGCAGTAACGGCCCGCTCCGATCTTGGAACCAGCGCAGCACGGTGCGGCTCGAGCCGTTGCCGATGATGAACATCTCCGGGTCGCCCAGCAGTCCTTCGCCCACCGCGAAGAGCAAGATTCCAAGCGCCACCGCGGTCAGGAAGATCAGCAGCCCTTGCAACCCGTTGTAACCGGGGTTCCCCAATCGTTGAAACGAAGGGAGTCCTCGCCAGGCTAGGAAGAACAGCCAACCCACGACCACGAGCGCGGCGAGAAGTGGGACTTGCGTGAGCCCGATGGCCAGGAGCATCCATTCCAACATCCGCAGGGGTGAATGCGGTACTCGACCCAGGGCCACCGCGGCCAGCAGCGAGCAAACCAGGATGCCCCAAAAACGCACCGCCGGTCCACGTCGCGGCCCAGCGGCCCACAACACCCACCGATCATCGGGAACGGTGATCACGGTTTGAATGTTCGCGCTTTCCACCGGCAAGCGCACCTCCGCCGCCACCGCGCGGAATCCCAAGGCGGTGTCAACTTTCCAGCCCACGGAAATGGTTTGTTCTCCGGGGCGCACCGGGATGATGAGCTTTTGGCCATCCTTCCGCACGGGAATCGCCTTGCCACTGTGGGTCAGGCTGGTCACTTCCGCGTTCGCCGGTAGTTCCACCAGAAAGTCTTCCCCGAGGCTGCAACGCAGGGAGAGGTCGAGCTTGGAAACGCGCTGGCGTTTGCCGAGACCGATTTCCTGCGAGCCTCGGCTGACCGTTACGGTGGCCCCCGCAAGCGCTTCCGGTCGCGTGATGGCGAGGGTGACGGTTTCGCCTGGCCAGAGCTGCCACACGGGGACGAGGTCGGGGTTGCCCGGTTCAAAGACCGGTGCGAGGCCGGTCAAGGCAACATTCCAAACGGGAGACGCGACTAGTTGCCAACGTTCAACCCAAACGTCGGCGGCCCGAGTGGCGAGGATGAGTTGACTCCCGGGGGTGAGACTGCTTTCCCACGTGAACGACGGCTCCTGCGCACCCAAGCGAACTTCGATGAAGCCGCCCTGCACGACCGCATTGGCCGAGACCACATTCTCTCCCGGCAATAATGGCACACGCAACGCGACGGCTTTGCCTAGCGGAGAGAGCCGGTTGACAACGGTGCGCACTTGCCACAGGAGCCCCAATTCCAGATTGCGATCGACCTGAGCGATGCTTTGCAAATCCTGCCGTTCGTAGCTGGCTTGGTTGGCCTCGGATTTTTGTTGGGGAGCGAAGAAGACTTGTTGCTCGGGCACACCGTCAGGCCGCACGCCGCTAACAGTCCAGCCAGGTGCCTCGATTTTCACAGAGCGAGGCTTCAACAAGAACGTCCATTCCCATTCGCCGAGACTCGCCAACATTCCTTCAACCCGCACCCGATGGACGCCCTCCGCCAACACGACCCAAAGGAACCCATCGTCTCGGCG
>DLVS01000397.1 GCA_003445095.1 Verrucomicrobiales bacterium | reverse complement strand
CGTGCTTTTCGAGCCAGGTCACCAGCAGCTCAGTCTTGATCACGGGTCCGGTAAAAAAATGGCGCATCGGAATAGGCCGGTCACGAACCAAACGGATTCCGAGTCTTGACGGGTGTTGAGCGGGAGGTCGAAGGAGCCGCATCGAACGGATTAGGGGCATCGGTTGAGTGAACCTTCGGAGGCAAACTGAAGGTGCCCCATCCTAACCACACCCAGCCTGCGACCAGGTGCACCACGAATCCGGCGGCCAATCCGGGCAGACTGATCCAATATTGGGCGTATAAGATTAGAAAGAAGTCCATGAGCAAGCTGGCGCCTAGGAGCGCGGCTCGCGCCAACTTCGTGGCCCCGCCTGGGGTCAATGTGCGCCCAGCCGCCCAAGCAGTCAGAACGACTAACGGCGTGTACAGCACGGCCAGCAGCCACCAGGAAAGAAAGACGACCGCGCCCGTGGCTAGTCCCGAGAGCGTCAGCACGGGCAATCGCCACGCGCCCCAGGCCGCCGTAGCCCCCGTCCGATCCAGGGGCATGACCCATTCGGCCGGATAGAGAATCGTGTACTGACCCAACACTCCACGAAATCGTAGCGTGTGCGCCTGTGCTTCGATTTGGACATCCCCGTTTTGACCGACCTCGCCCGAGGCCGCCGGATCGATCACTAAAGCCAGATGCGGAGCGGCGGCCAACAACGTGGCATTGGTGTCCGGCCACCGCAGTTCACGCATTCGAATCTCGGCTGGCCTTGCGGGTAGCGCGGCCACCGCTTGGTCGATTACGGGAAACCAAGCGGTTCGCAGGCCCCAAACCACTGTCAGAGCAGCGAAAACCGCAAAAACGGCTTGGAACATCAGCAGACGCGCCTCGCTGGCCGTCGAGAAGGCGGCGAGACCAGCCCCAGTGAAGGGTTGCCACGCGCCCACGAAATTCCGGAAACGCCCGCCTAGCGCTGAACTGGTTTTGGACAATTCCACTCGCCCAATTCAACCGCAGATAGCCGCCCGGGCCAATCTACGAAATTCTCGGGCGCACAGTCGGCACAGGCGGCTACTTTGCCTCAACCTAGGCCGGTTTCGGGGCTTGGGCTCCCCCTGGATTCTGGCCCGGCTGTTGCACGACAACCACGGGAACGGGATACCGAACTTTCATCACATCTTCGACTAGCACTTCGATGTGGTAGACGCCAGCGGCCGGAAACTCGATCCCCGGGAAAATACTCACGAGCGTGGCGGTTTGAGTCGGGTCCGGCAGGGCAAACTTCGCGGTGTTCTTTCGCAAGACTTGCTGACCGTCGGGCGCCACCAAACGGACCTGCTCCGTAAATTGGCCAATGCCCGCGCACCAGCGGTTGATCACGCAGACCTTCGGCGCGGCAATCGGGACTTGCGGTACTCGGATAACCCCGAGCACACCGACGAGGATGAGGTTGCCGGAGGTTTCTTGGCGGACGTCCTCGACCAAGAGGGAGCATTGCAGGTCGGGCAGAATTCGATTTGGAGTCATGTAGGGCGGTCAACGTTCCAGCCAAGCCCCGGTGGGTCAAAAGATTTCCCGTCTCGCTCAAGCTGGCGAACTGGTGGCTCCTCTGCTCCGGAAAGGCTGCTTTCGAAAGGACCCGGCGATCCAGATCCGACCAGCGTCGTCTGGCCCCAGCAGTCCAACGACTTCGGAGCTTGAGCCAACGCCAGTTCCTCGCACTCTCGCCGCATGAACCACCCGAGCCCTCGCTTTGCGGTGATGGCCTGCCTTCTCCTTGGACTGAGCCCGAACTGCGCTCTTACGGCTGAACGTAAAATCACCCGTGGAGCGTATCGAGGATGGGCCGACACACTGACGGTGGGGAATGCTCTGGCCGAAGTTGTGATCGTGCCCGAGATCGGCCGAGTCATGCAGTTCCGGTTCGCGGGTACAGACGAAGGGCCGTTCTGGGAAAACGAAAAGCTTTGGGGAAGGCCAATGCCGCCCAAGCCTTGGGAAACGGCTCACGGCAGCTTTGGCGGTGACAAAACTTGGCCCGCCCCGCAAAGCGCTTGGAATTGGCCGCCGCCCGACATCTTCGATGCAGCTCCCTTGGCCGCACGTATTCTGCCCGACCAGTCTGTCGTTTTGACTTCCGAGGTAAGTCCGCGTTTTGGAATCCGCACCCAACGCCGAGTCGTCCTTGAGGCAGGTAAGCCGACCCTACGGATCGAAACCACCTATGAGAAAGTGACTGGCGATCCGGTTGAAGTAGCCGTCTGGATCATCACCCAAACGAAGGTTCCCGACGCCGTGTTCCTCCCGGTGCCCGCGGGGACAAAATTCCCCGCGGGTTCAACGGCTCAATGGGGAATTCCGACCCAACACTTCGCGCTCACGAATGGGTTGGCGCGCTTTACCCGGGACCCTAAGGAAGCCCACAAGATTGGCAACGACGCCGAACAAATCGTGTGGGTAGGACCGAAGGAAATACTGCGAATCGACATCGCGCGGCAGGCGGACAGCCATTATCCCGACGACGGCTGTAGTGTCGAAGTGTACAGCAACCAGGACCCCGTGCCTTACGTCGAGCTAGAGACGTTGGGACCGCTCCGGAGGCTCGCAATTGGGGACCGCTTGAGCGCGACGAACACGTATCGGTTATTCCGTCGCCAGGGAGTTAATGCGCTCGCCGAAGCCGAGCGAGTGTTGGCTCCTTAGGCGTAGAACCAGTAATCGAATAACCTCTCCTGAGTTCACTCACCGAGATAGTCTGGCAAAACATCCACCGGTGCATCGCCGTCCCAAAGTCGCCTTATTGATTGAGACCTCGAACGCGTACGCGCGTGAGCTCCTTCACGGCATTCGTGCGTGGCTGCGAGAACACGGACCGTGGACGTTGTGGCTCGCGGAAGCGGGTCGCGGCGCTGACCCACCACCATGGTTACGGACCTGGCGTGGCGACGGCATCATCGCACGCATTGAAACCCCGGCGATTGCCCGAGCCGTCGCCGCCACGCGTTTACCAGCCGTCGATGTCAGTGCCGCCCGTTTGCTCCCCGAGTTACCCTGGTTGGAGACGGACGATCG
>DLVS01000777.1 GCA_003445095.1 Verrucomicrobiales bacterium | reverse complement strand
ACGAACTCGAAATCCACGCCGGGTGCCTCACGGGCCGGATCGTCGGCGACATCGTCGATGCTTCGGCTAAAGCAGCGAAACTCGTTTCGGTTTGCGCGGAAGCCGGAGTCGCTTTGGCAGACACCATCGCGATCGGAGACGGCGCCAACGATCTGAAAATGTTGTCATTGGCTGGGCTCAGCGTGGCGTATCGAGCCAAACCGATCGTGCAACACCAGGCCGCAATCGCACTGAACTTCTCCGGTCTCGATGGAGTGCTGAATTGTCTGGCGGAATGATCTATTGGCGGGAGGCGCCTAGACTGCGCTGACGGCGAAGAAACCCGCGCTCCCCACCTCGTTTGGACTTTGCGGATGGGGCATTGAAACTAAGTTCCGCCAGTGACCTGGGTTCGCTGCCTTCTTTATCTGCTCGTCGGGTTTTCTGCGTGGGCGCAGGACACGACGAATGCGCCCGCCTTCGCCGAGGCTGCCGCCGGCACGAAGAAGTTCCAGCTTCTCCCTGGATTGAAACTGGATGTCTGGGCCGCCGAACCACAACTCAGCAACGGCGTCGCCCTAAGCTTCGACGGCAAAGGCCGCGCCTTCATCGCCGAGACCCATCGTTACGGAGTTAGTGTGTTCGACATCACGCAGCACACGAACTGGCTGCTCAACGATATGAGCTTCCGCAACGTGGACGACCGCGTCGCGTTTCTGACCAACCAATTCGCCACCAACCTTTCGTTGCTCACCAAGGACTCGGAACTCGTCCGCGTCGTGGAAGATCGGGATGGCGATGGCAAGGCGGACTTCAGTGCAGTCTTTGCGGAGGGATTCAATTCTCCGGCGGATGGTACTGCCGCGGGCGTCCTGGCTACCGGAACGAACGTTTATTTCGGCAACATTCCGAATTTGTGGAGATTTCCGTTTTCGCCGGAGAACCAGAAACCGGACAACCTGACGACCTATCTCCTCGCTTCCGGATTTGGCGTCCACATTGGCGTCACCGGCCACGATCTCCACGGGCTCATCAAAGGGCCGGATGGCCGGATTTACCTGAGCTTTGGGGACCGAGGCTGCGTACTCACCAACCGCGAGGGCGTTGTCATCAATCTACCCGACACCGGCGGTGTGCTCCGTTGCGAACCAGACGGCGCCAATCTGGAAGTCTTTTGTTACGGGTTGCGGAATCCGCAGGAACTCGCCTTCGACGATTTCGGCAACTTGTGGACAGTGGACAACGACACCGCGGGCGCGGACGACTGTCGGGTGCTGCACTTAGTGGAGGGCGCTGACTACGGGTGGCGGACCAGCTATCAGCACATGGAGGGATTCGGGCCGTGGGTGCAAGAGGAACTGTGGAAAGGTGGCAAGGATGGCATCCTCCCACCGGCGGGAGTCGTGAGCCAAGGGCCGAGTGGATTGGCGTTTTATCCGGGCACCGGCTTCAGTGATCGGCTGAAGGGGAAGTTCCTGCACTGTGATTTTCCGGGCGGCGTGTGGGCGTTCTCGGTGAAGCCGAAAGGCGCGAGCTACGAAGTGGACACCAAGGAGAAGTTTTTGTGGAACTGCTGGCCGACCGACGTGGAGTTTGGTCCGGACGGCGCTGCTTATGTGTTGGATTGGATCCAAGGCTGGCAAATGCCACACAAGGGAAGGATTTATCGGATCACGCCGGATCTCCAATCTCCAATCAGTAATCTCCAATTGGAAATCACCGTCCAGGTGCGGCGCCTGCTCGCCGAAGGTATGGCAAACCGCGGCGAGAAAGAACTGTTAGACCTGCTCGGCCACGCGGATCGTCGGGTGCGGCTGGAGGCGCAGTGGGAACTGGCGGGACGGGGAACCAATTCGCTCAAAGGCCTGCTGAACTTAGCGAGAGAGGATAAGCGCCAGCTCGCGCGAATTCACGCGCTCTGGGCCGTCGAACAGATTGCCCGACCGTTGACCGACGATCAGCTCGTTGGCGAACTGTATTCCCTCATACCGCTTTTGGCGGGCGCCGATCTTCAGGTCGCTGGTCAAACGGCGTCGGTCTTAGCGGAGACAGGATTGATGAATGCCAACGAGGTGATCACCAAGCTTCTTGAAAACGAATCTCCGCGCCTCCGATTCCAAGCATTGATGGGCTTGGCGAGACTTCATCGCTTCCGCCCGTACAGAATCTATCGCTCGACGGGAACCAAGCTAGCCGAGATCGTCGAAGACAAGTCCGAAGTGCTTGGCGCCGCCACGGCGCGACTAGCGAATCGACTGTATCAGGGCACGCCTTGGAACCATGTGCGACCGTTACTGACGGAGTTAGGCGTGTCCGATCCCTTTATTCAGTTTGCCGCCATCAGCGTCCTTATCGGTAGCTCGCGTGGCCTTGCCGAACATCACGACTGGCCGTGGGAGGCGGCCCACGACTACTCTGCGTCCATTCGACTGGTGGCCCTGCTGGAACTTCGGCGGCTAACGAATTCGGCGCTGACCAATTTTCTCACCGATCCCGACCCGCATTTGATCGAGGCTGCGGGCCGCGCCATTCACGACGTGCCGATCGTCGAAGGCTTCCCGGCGCTGGCGTCATTCATCACCAAGATTGATTGCCCGACCAACCTGTATTCGCGTGTCATCGATGCCTGTTTCCGTCTCGGCACGCAGCAGCATGCACAAATGCTCGCGAGTTTCGCCGCCCGAGAAGACGTGCCGGATGCGGCTCGGGTACTCGCCTTGCGTGCGCTGGAAGATTGGGAGAAGCCCTCGCCGCTGGACCGAGTGAACGGCCTGTGGCGACCGCTGGTGGTAGGCACGCGTTCCACCGCGTCGCCATCTAATCCGCAGCGCTCAATCTCTACGCCAAGTGAAACGCAGGAAATCCCATCGCTTGTGGACACGGCCCTTCCTAGCCGTCCGGCGCTGAGGGGACCAGATGGGGACGCGGTGGAACGCGTCCCTACCAGGTCGAATCCGGTGCTTCAGCGCGCAACGTCCTTCGCTCGCAACTTCGGCCGCGCGGCGGAACTGCCCGTTCTGCCACCTGACCTTGGACGCTCGGTCTCCTTCGTCGAGGGAATCGCCGTAACGCGCAATCCCGCGCCGGCACAGCGAGCCTTCTTGCGTGTGGCGGGCGATTTGTTGAATCCGTTCAACCTCACGGAGAGCGGGGTTCCGGCGGGTACGCGCGAGGTTTTGCCGTTGCAGATCGCCGTGGCGGAGACTGCCGCGAGACTGCGCGTTAAGGAGGCGAGTTCACCGCTGTTCGATAAGTTTGAGAAAACGAACACGGCGCCCGAACTCCGCCGCGCCATCCTTCCCACCCTCGCCACGTTGCGAGCGCCGCAAACGCCCGACGCCGTGAAGCTCGCCCTGGCCGATTCTGATCCCCAACTCCGCGCCGCCGCGCTGCCGTTCCTCAATCAGTTGGAGGGCGAGGACGCCGTAGAATTGCTGTCCAGTCTCGTCCGGGCGGTCGTGAATCCGCCGACGAATCGAAGCGTCACAAGTCTGCCGGAAACGCCGTCCGTTTCGAGTCCGCAAACAGCGTCACCAGAGAAGCAGCAAACAGACGCATCCAGCTACCGGTTGGCTCAAGCCGCGCTCGCGGCTCTCGCAGGGATTCCTGGCGCCGAAGCAGACCAAGCACTGGCGCTTCCTTTGGAGGCCGGGGTAGCCGGCACCTTGCCTCCCGAGTTGTTATTGGATGTCGTCGCCGCCGCTGGCACCCGTACCAACAATTCCGCGGTCGCCGAGCGGCTAGCGAAACTGACGGCCGCCGACTCGACCGGCGACTCTCTGGCAAAATGGAGATTTGCCCTCGCCGGCGGGAATGCCGCGCAGGGTCGCGGAGTCTTCTTTAACAATTCGGCGGTTCAATGCTTGCGCTGCCACAAGGTGGGCAACGACGGCGGCATCGTCGGGCCCAATCTGTCAGACATTGGTCGACGATATCCGCGCGAATACTTGCTCGAGAGCATTGTGCATCCCAACGCGCGTATCGGCGCTGGCTTCGAGAACATTGTCGTGACACTGAAGGACGGGACAACCCAGGCGGGCCTCGTGAAGCGCGAGACTGAAAACACGCTCGTCCTAGAGGTCAGTGACCCGGAATCGGGCGACGTGAAAACCGTGCCCTTGCGTAAGCGCGAAATCGAGAAGCGCGAACCCGGACTCAGCGCAATGCCGGAAGGATTGGCCGAACTGCTGACCCCTTTCGAGCTCCGTGATCTGGTGGAGTATCTCTCGAGTTTGCGATAACACTCCAACCCAGTACGGGCAGCCGCAGTCTGGAGGAGGCACCTTTTGGGGATTGGGGAGCATACGCCTCTG
>DLVS01000319.1 GCA_003445095.1 Verrucomicrobiales bacterium | reverse complement strand
GTTGCTGGGACTAACCTGGTTGCGGGGACTAACCTGGTTGCGGGGACTAACCTGGTTGCCGGAACTAACCTGGTTGCCGGAACTAACCTGGTTGCCGGAACTAACCTGGTTGCCGGAACTAACCTGGTTGCCGGGACTAACCTGGTTGCCGGGACTAACCTGGTTGCCGGGACTAACCTGGTTGCCGGGACTAACCTGGTTACCGGGACTAACCTGGTTGTGGGTACGAACTCAGTCTCCGGAACCAATCAAAATCTGGCTGCCCGATCACCGGGTTCGCCCCGGCCGGGTGGTGGACCGCCGAACCGCAAACCTCCGCGCCCTGCGCCCCCGCTCCCCCCGTTGACCCAAGCTCGCATCGACCGCGTGACGAAAAGCGAGATGCTCGCGCCGATTATCCGGCCTCCCCCGATGGCCCTTCTCGGTATCGCGGGATATCACGCTTTCATCCGAACCCCCAGTGGCCATTCGGCCATGCTCCGTGAAGGCGGCGAAAGCGATGGCATCAAGCTCCTCCGCCTCGGCACGAATCGTGTTTTGATCGAGCAGGCTGGCGAAAAGAAAGAACTCACCATTTTCAACGGCTTCGGCAGCGAAACCCTCCTCACTAAATGAACCGCCTCCCTTTTCCGATGAACCATCCTCGTTCAGGCCCGATTGCGTGGGTCATTGCTGTCATCGTCGCCGCCGGGTTCGCCGCGCTGTCCGCGGTCGCCCAGGTGCCGCCAGCTCCGCCCGGGGCGCCTGCCTCGGCGTCGGCGGCCACGAACGCGCCGACACCGCTCAACCCCAACGAAGAGATCCAAGTCAGCTTTCAGGGAGCCAACGTCGATATGATCGTTCAATGGCTTTCCGAGACGACGGGCAAGAGCGTGGTGAAACATCCACAGGCGCAGTGCCAGATCACGATCACGAGTTCGAAGAAGCTACCCGTTCGCGACGCTCTGAATCTGGTGTATCGCGCGCTGGGTCTCGAAGGGTTTACCGCGGTGGAATCGGGGAATTCCATCTTCATCGTGCCTGAAGGGAAGGAACCGAAGATGAGCCCCGAACTCATCGACGCCTCCCGTTCCGACATTCCGGCCGGCCGCCAGAAGCTCGTCAAAATCTTCCAGCTCAAATCTGTCCCCGCCGCGGAAATGAAAGAGAAGGTCAAAGGCGCCCTGTCTGAAAAGGCCACGGTCGAAATCAATGATCGCGCCAACCAAATCATTATCACCGATTACAACGAGAACGTCTCACTGATCGCCAACCTCATCGATCGTCTTGATACCGATCAGCCAGGTGACCTCACCGTTCGGGTCATCCCGTTGCAGCACGCCAGTGCCCGCGATCTCGTCAAGGAGATCACTCCGCTATACCAAAAGATGAGCGGTAAGCCCGCGGGCGAACCGGTGGAGGTCAGCGCCAACGAACGATCGAACTCACTCATCGTGCTTTCCAGCGAGTCCAACTTCCGCTCGTTGGAACGGATCGTGCGCACGCTCGACACCATCGACGCGCAGGAGAAAACGATGCGTTTGTTCCCGCTGAAGAATGCCGATGCGGAAGATGTCGCCCGGCAACTGAAAGAACTCTCGACCGACCAAGCGTCCTCCTCACGTTCGCGCTACTTTTATTACGGCCCCGAGCCCGAGAAATCCGTGGGCAAGATGACCGTCGTCGCCGACCGCAGGCGGAACACGGTGATCGTTCAAGCGCCGCCCGCGCAGATGGAAGGCATCGCCAAAACGATCGCCGCCCTCGATGAACCCGTCGGCGGCGAAGGACTGGCCCCGCGCATTTATCCGCTCAAATACGTCAGCGCGGTTGATATCGAGGACATCCTCAATGAGCTCTTCCTCAAAAAGCAGCAACCCCGTTCCTACTACTTCTTCGACGATCCGCCGGAGCCGACTGCGGACCGTGATGTGGGCCGTCTGTATGGAAAAGTTCGCATCACCAGCGAGCCCTACTCCAACTCGATTATCCTGACCGCCAACTCCCAAGAAAACTTGGAGGCGGTGGAAGAGGTGTTGAAGCAACTCGATGTGCCATCATCGAACGGCGAAAGTACCTTTCGCGTCGGCCTCAAATACGCCAAGGCCATCACCATCGCCAATAGCCTCAACATTCTCTTCGCCAAGGGGGGCTCGCCCGCGCTTCGCCCAGTCAATCAACCTAACCAGCAAGCTCAGCAGCAACAGCTGCAGAACAATCAACAGAACGCGACTCAAAGCCAGAACAGCACGCCTTTGGAACGGGAAACCAAGGACGACCTCTATTTTCCGTGGATCGGTGGGCAGCCCGAAAACCTTCGATCGGGTGATGGGAAGTCGGCTACCCGCCAAGTCAGCGACCTCGTCGGACGCGTCCGCGTGGTTCCCGATCACCGCAGCAACTCAGTACTCATTTCAGCCAACGTCCATCTGTTCCCCCAAGTCGTGAAACTAATCCAGGAACTCGACGCGCCGACCGCACAAGTACTGATCGAGGCTCGCATTGTCGAAGTGTCCAGCGATCAAATGGATCGATTCGGCGTCCGCTGGTCGCCCGACGGTAGTAAGACCTTTACGGCCGATGACTACGACAACTCCATCATTGGCAAGGGCAGGATGAACTATCTTCAAGGCTTTGGCGGCGACGCCAACGTCAACAATGCCGACCGAACTGGGATTACCTCACTCCGTTCCGGTGTTCTCGACGTCTCGGTCAACCTGGATGTCCTCATCCAGTTCCTGAAAAAAACCACCGACGCTAGCGTGCTGGCCGAGCCGCAAATCAGTATCGAAGACAACGAAGCCGGCAAACTCTTCGTGGGCCAGCAAGTGCCGTTTATTTACAGCAGCCAGAACACCGAAGCCGGCAGCCTAAACCAAAGCTTCACCTACAAAGACGTTGGGGTAATCCTGGAAGTTATTCCCCACATCAACGTCACGGGCGACGTTTTGCTACGGATCCGAGTCGAATCATCGACGATCGTTCCGGGAGTAACCATTCTCGGTGGAGCGGTGATTGATGCGCGCACGTTTCGAACCGACATGACGGCCAAGACCGGCGAGACCATCGTGCTCGGTGGGATCATTCAGAAACAGTTTTCGGAGACGATCCGCAAGGTTCCCTTCCTGGGAGACATTCCTGGGCTCGGTTGGGCCTTTAAGAAAAAGGACAAGACTTCTCGCAATGTGGAGCTTTTTGTTTTTCTGCGTCCTCGAGTCATTCGGACGCCGCAAGACGCCGTCAATGCCGCCAAGGAAATAGAGATTAAGACACCCTTGATCCAGGATTGGATGCGCCAAGCAGACAGTCTGCAGTCCACGAATGTGATCAAACATCCCTAGGCAGGAGTCACCTTTCGGCTATTTGAAGAAAAAACGCCGCCCCGCGAACGGGACGGCGTTCAGTTTCTGGTGAGCCGTTTACTGAAACTTGTAAATGATCCCTGCGAGCAATTGGTAGTCGTTCTTATCGCGGTAAATCAACGGGTCGGTTCCCGACCACGCTGCGGGTTCGCTGCGATAGAAGTCTCTGAAAACGACCTGGAGCGCGAGCCCCTTCGCAATATCCGTCTCGACTCCGACTGAGCTATTCATGACGAAGTTGCCCCAATCCGAAACCTGCGGCAAGAACTCGAAAGTCTGAAAAAGCCGCGATTTCTCGGCGAACTTCCATTCGAAATTATCCCCAAAACGGATTGTGGCGTAGTCGTTGTAAACCCCTCCATCGAGCTCTTCCCAAAGATAACCGGGGCCAGCTTCGACGGCCAAGGTTAGGTTGGACTTCTTAATCAGGTAGTATCCCGCATTCGCGGTCGCCGTAATGCGATAATCGACACCGGCAATGGCATCATGGCGGCCTTCACCCCGAGCTCCGACATACCAGCGGTCGGTCAGGAAGTAGTTGTATTGGAGAAAGGCTCCGTAGTTGTTGACGCTGGTTTGTTCGACCTCGATTAGATCGCCGTCCACGACCGACTTGGTGGTGGAATTCCCGTAAGCGCCGTCGGCGCCAATTTGGAGCTGGTGTTTGCCCCACTCTTTCTTGGTCTGGAACGTACCGCCCACATTGAAGCTCTCCGAGTTTCCGCCGACGAGACCGAGGGTAAGGCCGATCGACGTTTCCCAGCCTTTGGGCTTTTCAGGAAGGGGTGCGGACGCTGCTGCGGCTGCGGCCGCCGCGTCAGCCGCCGTCGCGGTTGAGACGGCATTCTGGGCCATCGCTGAAGGCAAACTCAGCGCGAGAATAGAGGTGGTTAGGAAGCAACGCTGTGCTGTTCGGTGCATAGAAGAGGCGGAGGTTTAGCCCGGCTCGTCAAGCCCTGCAACTGGTTCCCGACACTTTTTGGCACCGTGCGAATCAGGCCTTCGGTCCCCTCCGTCGCGCCCCGCCGCCGTATCAATTCCACCAACGCTTCGCCGCGATCATGAAATGTCCGGCCTCAATGAATCCACCTCCGACGACTTCGCGGAGAGGGAACCCGGTGGGCAAACTGCCCTTGACGAGCACGTCGCGATACAGGCGCCCCCATTCGAAGTCGGGGTCCATCATGTACCGAGAGTGAAAGGGTTGGTTGCCCCAGTACGGGGAGATATAGATCGCCTGCACAGGCCGACGCGCGTCGATGAACGTGAAGAAGTCCTCCCGGCGGTTAGCGAGATTTGCCTTGGGGTCTTCCGACACCCTCAGAGTCGTCCACACTGCCTCGCGCGGCCCATACCAAGCGACCGCCCAGGGGATGTCACTCATGAACAGGGTTCCCGGCGGCGAAAAACTAGCGAATCGACGGATCACCGCCGGACGATATGGCTCGACGAGGGCGAACTCCCGGGGCGGCATGATGGCCAGGAGAAACGGCGCGGAGAACACCAAGATTAGTCCCGTCAGCGCCATCCTCCGCAACACCAGGGCGGGCCATTCCACGTGGTCCAGTAACGTCAGCAGGAACCCGGTTCCAAACACAAATACGGCGGGCGCGAATACGATCAGGAGATTTTCGCCGGTGACCGGACCGAAGTTAGTCGTCAACCAAGTGCGCCCACCGGCTTGGACCAATGTAAAAGTCACGAGCACTGCGAGCACGAAGAAGCGCAGGTGATTGAGCACGCGATTTTGAAATGGCACGATTAGGCCCGCCAAGAAGAACATCGTCATCCAGTTGCCGCCGAGGCGGGGTAAATCATCGCGAACAATTTGGCGGAGATTGCGCACGACTTTGCGAAAGACCTCGATCGCGATGTCCGGCTCGATAATTGGATATTGCGAGCGTTCGATCCGATCTCCCGGAAATGCCTCGGTGTCGCTGAACACTGCAAAGCCTGCCGTTCCAAACGGTGTGCCGCTCAGGTGCCAATTCCGCATCATCCACGGTGTGGCGACGGCCACGATGATCAACCCCGCGAGGAGCACTATACGTCCCTTCCAGGCGCCACCGTGCCACAACAAGAATCCTAACACTGGAATCCCGAGCCAGCCCCACGAATATTGGGTCAGGAACATCACTCCCACGACTCCGGCCGCCGCCGCCCCCAGTAATAGCAGCCGAGACGCTCGTGGTGATGGTGACGCGGCCTCTCGGGCAAAGCCCAAGAGCGCGTGAAGCAGCACAAGGCCAAAGACCATTAAGAGTAGCGTCGGCAGCCCCGCATTGGCGAACCGCCAAAATGGCTCGGTGCCGAGCGTGACCAGTGCCGACACGGCCCCCGCGGTGGCATCGAACAGTCGCGTCCCCAACCACCACACCAGTCCGATCACGAATGCGAACAGGACCAAGTTTGCGACGCTAATCGCCGCTTCGGCGGCCGGGCGCTTTCGAAACTCATCTGTGGGCAACTGCGTTCCCCAGCTCTCCGGGATCACTTTGAAAACCGCTGCCAAGAGCATCGGATAAACCGGTGGCGACTGGAGGTCCGGATGAGGTTGGGTCAGGACGGCCCTGGGATCACTCCCTTTCCGAATGGCCTGCGCCTGGAGCAAGTGCAGGCTCAATGGACGGATGAATCCGGTGATGTAGCCGTTACCGGCTGCGAGATTTCGCCCCAATTGCGCGGCATCCATCGCGTCGGGCGCTTGAAAATTCTGCGCCTCGTTCAATTGATAGATCCCGGCGCCGACCGCGGCCAGAATGACGACCAAAGCTCCCCTCAGCCAGCGCCGCCCAGCGCCTTCCTCCAAGTAATGAATTAAAGTCTGAATGCCTCTCGGCGGTTCTCCTGGCGTCATGTTCGCGAGCCGTAAGTGTGCGCACGGCCCAACGCCAATGAAAAGCGTGGGGTTCCGGGAATACCGCGCGCTTAGCCCGCCGAACTCATTGGGCGGACACCGAGCGGCTGCGCACGGGGGCGGCCTTAACCAAGTCGCTGCCCGCACTGCTCCAGAAGGACCGGAACCGCTCAGCGCGGTGGGATGGCCCAGTCGGCCGGCTCACTTCCTCCGGAAATTGATCAGGCGCGGGAAGTCCGGCGAGGGGCTCTCGTGCAGGTCATCGTCCTGTCCTTTGAGCCACTTGTTGAAGAACGAGAGCGTGTAGGCGTTCATCGTCCGGACGGCCTCGCGGTTGGTCGCCAGCGGAACGCTGCCGAAGACGACGTAGTTGACGAACGAGGCATGGTCGGTGTTGCTGATTTGGAACCAGACGGCGTTGGTTCTCGAGGCGGCGAACACTTCTTGGTCGTCGTTGTCGGGGGCATGCATGGTCAGGGACGGCTTCGAAAACCCCTGCAAAGTCCCGGCGGAGCCACCGGGGTCCAAGAGAACGACTGCTGTGCATCGGGCGTCCTGCTTCCCCAGTTCGGCGACGGTGGGGCCGCCCCACGAAAACCCCATCGCACCGACTTGGTCGAGACCGAGCCGTCCATCGAATCGCGCGTCGTTCCGGTTCCACTTCGTCAGTTCGTCGAGGACTACCACTAAGTCGCGGACGCGGTCCTCCAGGCCGCCGGCCTGATCAACAGCGCCTTGGCTGTAGTAGAAGCCATCCGGCCACGCAGCGGCCAGAGTGTCGTAATGATCCACCGCCACTACCACGTAGCCGTGGCTGGCCAAGCTCTCGAGTTTTTCGGCGTCCGCCCGGCGATCCACCGTGTATCCGGGGCTGAAGAGAATGACCGGGAAGGTGCCGGAAATTTCCGCCAGCGGCGCGTCACTGAACGAGTAGGTCCAGAGGTAGGGCAAGCGGTCGAACCATTGCGTATTTCCCCAGCGCGCCCAGCACGACGTCGACGAAGTATCCCGGACCACCACGTCCTCGAACCATCGGGCCGGCCGCTGCCCCGCCGTCGGTGCTGCTGGATACCAAACGCTGATGGCAAACGAGCAGTTGGTCGAGATGCCATAGCGGTTGCGCCGGGTGGGGTCCGTGACCAGCCGGTCAATCCGGCCCACAGGA
>DLVS01000202.1 GCA_003445095.1 Verrucomicrobiales bacterium | reverse complement strand
GACCACCGGACACTGCAAGCGGCAGTAGACTACATCGCGTCGCTCGGTGGGGGTGTGGTCGAAATTGGGCCGGGCGAGTTCCTGATGCGAGATTCACTCCATTTGCGTCCCCAGGTGAAGGTGCGCGGACAGGGAGAGAAAACGGTGCTACGCAAAGCCAAGGCCGCCTCTTCGAGGTTGGAGCTCGATGGCGATTTTGGCGAAGAACAGATCACCGTGAAGGATCCCACTGGTTTCGAAGTGGGAGATGGGGTCGCGATCTGGGACAAGAACGCCGGCGGCTTTCACACCACCGTGGCGCGAATCACGGGGCGTTCCGGAAATACATTTTCCATCAGCCTGCCACTGAATGCCGATTGCATGGTGGAGGCGGGTGCCCAGGCCGCGACGATTTTCCCCGTCATCAGCGGCTATCATCTCGACGGCGTGCGTGTGGAGAACTTAACGATCGAAGGAAATCAGCGTGAAAACGGGCATATGGACGGCTGCCGAGGCGGTGGGATCTTCCTCTATCGCTGTCCCGGCGCTGTGATCGAGCGGTGCGTCGTGCGCGATTACAACGGAGACGGAATCAGCTTCCAACAATCCAACGACGTCGAAGTCCGGTCTTGTATCAGTGAGCGCAACGCCTCATTGGGCTTTCATCCGGGAAGTGGATCGCAACGTCCGACCGTGCGCGATTGCCTCGCTCGGAATAATGGCGAGGACGGCCTCTTCTTATGCTGGCGCGTCAAACACGGACTCTTTGAAAACAATACCCTGGAGGGCAATGGCCGCTTCGGCATCTCGATCGGTCACAAGGACACCGACAACCTTTTGCGCGGCAACAAAGTGATCCGCAACGGCGAAGACGGAATCTTCTTCCGCAATGAAACACTGGGGATGGCCGGACACCGCAATCGGCTGGAGAACAACTTGATCGAGAACAATGGGCAGAAAATCCCCGCCGCGGGGATCCGAGTCCGAGGCGAGACTCAGGATTTGCTCTTCAAGGGTAATGTGATTCGCGATACCCGGCCCAAAGGCGAACAGCGTCAGGTCGTGGGGATCAAGTTGGAGGAGAAGGTCGGAACGGTGGTTACCGACGCTAACCAGATTGACGCCACCACGGTGATTGAAGACGAGCGGAAGGCGAATTGACGGAATTGCCGGGCGCGGGTCTATAAGTAATAGAGAAACCCTAACAGCCCGGCTAGCGCCAGACGGTACCACGCAAATGGGGCTAGCCCATGGAGGAGGAGGAAGCGGACCAAAAAGCGCACCGTAATAGCCGCAGTTACCATCGCGACCAACGCTCCTAGCACCACGTTCTGCCATCCGAATACTTGGACAATGACGGGGCCACTTTTGTAACCCTTGTAAACCACCGCCGCGCTGAGCGTGACGAACCCCAACAGGAAACTAAACCCGGCGGATCGCCCGGGATTCAGCCCCGCAAAATAACCACCGACAATGGTCATCATCGGCCGGCTCGTCCCCGGCCACATGGCGAGGCATTGCAAGACGCCAATACCCACCGCGGCGATTGGTGTTAGCTCGGTGCTCTCTCGGCGTCCCTGCAAGGCCCGTTTTTTTCGCCGGTGTTCCGCGTAAAACATGAGCAAGGACCCAGCGACTAACGCGAAGATGACGGCACCCACGGAGTACAAGTGCTCGTCGATCCAATCGTGCAATAGCAGACCCAGGATCGCCGAAGGCACAAAGGCGAGGGCCACGTTCACCAGCAGACGGACTCCCGCCGGATCCCGCCCGCGCAGGCCCCGCCACATCGCCATCAATTGTGACCAACACACCGGGACCACCGCCGCAATGGCACCGACCTGAATGACCACGATGTAGGCTTGAGTGGCGAGGTTCAGGGTCAACAATTCACCACCGCTGGTTTCGGAAGGCTCCCGATACCACATCGGCTGTCCGGCCGCATCGAAGATGGGCTGGTTGGAATTCAGGTCCAATTGGTCGGTGGCGATGATGAGGTGTCCGGTCGAAGAGACCGGTATGAACTCCGAGGCTCCTTCAAGCAGCCCGAGAATGATCGCGTCCGACCTCCTGAGCTCAGCCGCGGGGGCCGATCGCTCGGGAGGGGCCGAGGTCTCTGCGGCAGGCGCGGATACTTGGGGCAATCCGGCCAACTCCGTCGCCGCGAGGAGGAAGGCCAGGAGATAGGTTCGCATGCCGTTTGGTTTTCCGCGTTGTTTTCAGGTTATAGGGCTGGAAGCAATTGTATTTGCTTCCCAGCACGTGGGCGAGAAAGGCAGCCAATACGAGATCATCAATCGACTGGCACCTCAGAATACCAGACGCTTGGCACTGCGACCGCCAACAAATGCTCCGGTAGGGATTTTGAGGATTCGCGCGAACGAAGCCGTCGGTGCGCCAAAACGAGACCATTAACGATCTTGCGACAGGATGAGCACCGAATAGGGACCCAAGCCCACGTTTCCGTGGTAGGGCAGGCCGTCCCACGATCCTTCGCCGGCCACGGTGTCATAGCCGGGACAATTACCAAAGTCGCCACTGTAGCCCTGCCAGTCACTATTGAATCGCACCCGCCAGGCCCCCGGTCGAGGAAACCCCAGTGTGTAGCTGTCGTAGGTGCGGTCGCCGAAGTTAGCGACGACGATGACGTCGTCGCCCGGACCGCCGCCCGCCCATCGATGGAAGCCGAGTACTTTGTCGCCGTTATTGACGTGGTGAACATTCACGTGCTGCCCGCGCAATCCGCGCGTCTGGTTGTTCCAGTTCCGGCGCAATCGAATCAAATCTCGGTAGAGCAAATGGATGCCCGGATACTCGTCCAGCTTGGCCCAGTCGAGCGGCGCAGAATCGCGGAAGTATTCGTCTTCCAGGAATTCTTGGCCCTGGAAGATCATGGGAATCCCCGGCGCCGTGAACACTAGTGCTGCGCCTAGCGTGGACCGCTTCCGCGAAAACCAACTCCCCGCGTTGCCCGGCCAGATTTCTTCCGGCACCCGCGCGTGACCATTCGCCACTTCGTCGTGCGATTCCGTGTAGATCACTCGCCGCGCGGCGTCGCCGTCGTAGCCTTTATACAGCGCGTCGCGTACCGCGAAGAGGTTCCGGTCCGCGTCGTTCATCGCTATGATGGCTTCCCGAATCGGATGAACGAAGCCGGCGTCCCACTGCGATCCGAAGCCAGCGCCGCCGGCTCCGGTATCTTTGGTGATCCATTCGTTCTTCTGCAGATCTTCGGCGATCGTGATCTTCCACGGCTGCGTGTCGCGGATCTCGTTGTTGATCCATTGCAGCAGGCTCCAGCCATCGGGCAGGTCCCGCCCCTGAACCGCTCGGATGTTGATCACAGAATCGAACCGGAGTCCGTCGGCACGAAATTTGTTAAGCCAAAATAACGCGTTGTCTCGCAGATATTGGCGAACTTCCGGACGACCGTAGTCAGGACGCGTGTCCCCCCAGTCGGTGTGCGACCGTGAGTTGTCGTAGAAATATATCCCGCCGTTATGATCTTCGTCGGACCAGCCGTCGAAGCGCCAGAGATCGAGGTCACCGGGTCCGAAGTGGTTGTAAACAACGTCCATGATCACGGCAATCCCGTGTGCGTGTGCCTCCTTAACGAACCGCTGCAACCCCTGAGGTCCGCCCAACGCCGCTTCCACCGAGAATGGCTGAGCGGGATTGTAACCCCAGGATTCGGACATGGGGAACTCCAGGACCGGCATGATCTCGATCGCGTTAATCCCGAGGTCACGCAGGTAAGGCAGCTTGGGCAGGATTTCCTCGAATGTGCCCGGTCCTTCTCCAGGGGCGTCGTTGAACGTCCCTACGTGCATTTCGTAAATGACCAGCTCGTTCCACGGCGGCATCGAGAAGTCATCCCCGGTCCAGTCAAAGTTAGGATCGTGGATGATGGCATTGCCGGACGAATTCACCACCGCGCTGGCGTAGGGATTCTTGTGCCAGAGGACTTGAGTGCCGTGGCGAATCACGAACTGATATTCGTCACCAACTTTTGCGCCGGGAACATCGGCCGACCAGTACCCATTACCCTCGCTTGCCAGCGGGTTGGCGGTGTCGCTCCACTGGTTGAACGTCCCCGCCGCCGCGACACTCTCGGCAAACGGCGCCCAGACACGGAACGCCGCTCCCCCTGCGTACAGGATCGTGCCCATTCCGGGACGTTGGGAAGTGGAGGCTGGCAGGGCTGGTAGAGGGTTGGGTTTGCGAACTCGGGCGGCCATAATTGGGAGAATTGAAGTCTTTGGGGTCTGCCGGAAGGGCCATTGGCCGTTCCCGGCAACAATCGAGGGATAGATCCGGGGAGGATCGAAGGCAACCGGTGAATCGGGTGATGTCGTATCAATCGGAGCGCAGGCGGCCTCGCCCGCACGAATCCTCCCACTGAACCTCGTTCTGGCATTGCGACTGCCGCTTGAAAGTACCCACCGTTATCGCCGCTGCCACTCCCGTAGTCTCAGAAGACTTGCCCCATCGACTGGTCGGTCCGTTTCTGCCAGATTCTGTAAGCATGGTTGGGCTAAGCCTCACTTCCAGATTCCAATTCGTCGGGGCATTCGGGCCCTGATTCTAAGATCTGCTTGAACATCAATCGTATTCTTCTGGCAGCCGGCATGACCAATCTCCGATCTCCCGCAGTTCCAAGCCAGCGCGAGAACGGAGTTAGAGCCTCCCCACGTCGGCTGTTAATTCTTCCTGGGGCCCTGATCGTCGGCCTGTTTCTGGTCGCGTGTTTGTCGGGTGCGGCAGATCCAGTGATTAGCGAATTCATGGCGGCCAATCAGGGTTCTCTGTTGGACGA